>JAZLHH010000057.1:0-41827 GCA_045616745.1 Candidatus Limivicinus sp.
CTGGCAATTGCAGCTTTTATCATTCCTTATATTATGGCTTACAACCCTGCCATGGTTCTGGTGAATACTACCGCGTTCGAAATCGTGCACATTGTTGTTACGTCTCTCATCGGTATGTTCGGTGTTGCCGCGGCTTTGAATGGATTTCTGTTCCGTTCCATCTCCTGGCTCGGCAGAATTCTGCTTCTGCCCGGCGGTCTCCTGATGATGGTCCCCGGTACTCTCACCGGTATCATCGGCCTTGTTCTGGTAGCCGGTACCGTCGTGTGGCAGAAGCTGGGAGCTGAAAAGTCCCTGGTATAAGGTCCGATTCCGTGTAATAAAAAACCTCACTTCGCCGGAAGTGAGGTTTTTTATTTTATCAGCTCCGTGACGATGTGTTGAGCCATGAGGAGGCCGGCGGTGGCCGGGACCCATACCACAGAACCCGGCACAGATCTTCTTCCCGGAGGCGGTGCTTCCATCTGCGCTGCCTCCGTCGGCAATTCGCCGGAATAGACAACGGTCAGATGCCGGATGTCTCTTTCCCGCAATTCTTTTCGGACTACCCTTGCCAGCGGATCATTCATCGTCTTGGAGATATCCGTAATCTCCATTTGGGCAGCGTCCAGCTTGTTGCCTGTACCCAATGCGGATATAATGGGGATCTGCTTCTCCTTGCATGCAGCAATCAGATCCAGCTTGCAGGAAACCAGGTCGATACAGTCGGCAACGAAATGATATTCTCCGAAGAATTCCTCTCTCTGCTGAGCAGAATACAGCCCGCAAATCGGGTGCACAACTGCTTCCGGGTTGATGGCCCGAACTCGTTCTGCCATGACCTGAACTTTCGGTTTGCCCACCGTGTCCGCGAGAGCCCCCAATTGCCGATTGATATTAGTCTCGGAAAATTCATCGCTGTCTATCAGTGTCAGTTCCCCAATGCCCGAACGGGCCAGTGCTTCAGCACACCAGGAGCCTACACCGCCGAGGCCGAACACAGCTACATGACTGTTCCTTAATTGAATGAGGGCGTGCTCGCCAAGGAGCATGCCCTCACGTTTGAATATATCCGACATCAGAACTTTCCGACGAGACGCATCCAGAAGTTTTCCGTGACCTGCATATCTGCGGTCAGGTTCTCCAGCCAGGCACTCAACTTCTCGCTCAATATGTTGTTTCTGCCGGTTTCATTGGAAGCAGGATCGCCGGTTCCGACAAAATACATAACATGCCAGCCTTCATAGCTTCCGTTGTTCCCTTCCACGATTCCGGTATCGCCCGGTTTGCGGTCCTCTGCGAAGCAGAAGTCATTGAATTCCTGCACCATCTGGTTTTCCATGATGTTGGTGTAAAGACCGCCGTTGGTATTGGAGCCTTCGTCTTCAGAATACTTTTCTGCCAAAGCTGCAAAGCTTTCTTCCGTAGCATCGCCGTCTTTCCACTCGGCCAGGATTTCTTCTGCCTTCGTCTTGGCAGCGGCAACTGCTTCTTCAGTGTACTCTCCGTTTTCATCGGCTTCTGCCTTCACCAGAATGTGTCTCACATCCACGCTGGGGTACAGTTCTGCAACTTCCTCATCCGTAATTTCCACAGTATCTGCATAAGCAGAATATGCCTTGCTTGCCAAGGTGGAGCGGAGATCCATGGCCTTCACCAGGTCCACATTGATTCCTTTTCCGTAATTTCCTGCCAGGAACTTGTCACCATTGGGATATCCATAAGCAACGGCTGCCTCTTCGATAGCATTGCAGTTGTCTTCCACAACAGTAATTTCTTCATCTGTCAGGGAAATACCGTTCTGCTGGGCATACTGGGTCAGCGCAATCGTCTGCTTCAGGTTTTCTTCAGCAGATTTCACAAAGTAGTCCTTCCAGGTCTGCCCCTCCTCTTCGGCCATCGGGCAGATCTGATTGGCAAGACCGGCAATACCGTAGCTGGTATCCAGGCCGAACATGGAAGCATATTCGCCGTAGGTGCTACTGAAGTTCTGGTATGTCTTGGCATATTCATATCCCACCTGAGCGGGGCTGAAGCTTTCACCGTTTACCGTGAGCGCCGTAGTATTCCGGTACATAGCCGGAGAATTCAGAAACAGCACTGCTGCTACAAAAAGAGCGACTGCAGCAGCAACAATCCATGTAATAATCTTTGTTTTTTTCTTCTTTGCTGCCTCTTCCGCTGCAGCGATGGCTTTCTTGTCATTGCCCTCGGCACGGGCCTGGGCTCTCATTTTCTTCTCAGTACTTGCACTCATTTGTTATCTCCTGCCTTCATGGCTAAAAATGCATTGATAAATCCGTCAAGGTCACCGTTCATAACGTTGTCGATATTGCCGTTTTCATATTCTGTTCTATGGTCCTTGACCAGCTGATACGGCATGAACACGTAGGAGCGAATCTGGCTGCCCCACTCAATCTTCTGCTGAACACCTTTGATGTCACTGATTTTTTCGAGATGCTCCCGCTCCTTAATCTCTGCCAGCTTAGCGCGAAGCATACTCTTGCAGTTTTCCAGATTCTGGAAGTGGCTTCGTTCCACCTGACTGGCCACCACAATTCCCGTAGGAATATGCGTCAGACGGACAGCTGAAGAGGTCTTGTTGACCTTCTGCCCGCCGGCACCGGAGGAACGGTACACATCCATTTTGATATCTTCGTCCCGGAGTTCAATCTCCGTGTTGTCTGTAATCTCGGGCATGACTTCCAGTGCAGCGAAGGAGGTGTGCCTTCTGCCCGCCGCATCAAAGGGGGAAACGCGAACCAGCCTGTGGATTCCATTTTCGCTTTTGAGGAAACCATAGGCGTTCTCGCCTTCAATCATGATGGTAGCACTCTTGAGCCCTGCCTCATCTCCGTCAAGATAATCCATCATCTTCACGTTGTAGCCGTGCCGCTCTGCCCACATGTTATACATGCGGTACAGCATAGATGCCCAGTCCTGAGCCTCCGTCCCGCCGGCACCGGCGTGGAAGGTGAGAATCGCGTTGTTTGCATCATATTCTCCCGTCAGAAGTGTGGACAGCCTCGTGGCCTCCAGCTCCTCGGAAAAGGTGCTGTATCCTGTCTGCAATTCTTCCAGCATGGAATCGTCATTTTCCTCGATGGCCATCTCGCAGATTGCCAGAAGATCATCCCATGCCGAGCATAGAGAGACGTATTTTTCTTCCTTGCCTTTCAGGTATTTCAGCCGCTTCTGGACTTTCTGGGATTTTTCCACATCATTCCAGAAGCCTTCCATCTCTGAAGCCCGTTCCAGCTCCTCGATTTCTTTGGCACCGGCTTCCAGCTTCAAAGCGTCTTTGAGCGAATTCAGAGTAGGTTTTACGTTATTCAGTTTGACTTTATATTCTTCAAATTCCAGCATAGCCTTAGGATTATACATTAAAAAGAGCCATATGTCTATGGCTCTTTTCTCATTTACACATAGGATTTTATCAGATGTTCCAGGATTTCCAGCACAAATTTATGCACTTTTTTATTGGCGTGGAAGTTTACAGCCAATTCCATAGTACGGTGAAGCCCTATCTTCTTTAGGTCCGTTATGGTTTCGCAGCCGGTGGCAAGAAGGGTAGCAAACAGTTCATCCACAAATTCCTGCCGTTCTTCGTTGGTCATTTCTCCCAACGTCTGTTTCATGGCTCCATCGATAGCAATACTGGAATCGCTCAGTTTTTCTTCCCTTACGAATTGTGTACCCTTCACTTCCCAGGAAAAGCCGTCATGGGCCATAGGGCCGCTTTTATTGCTGTGAACGTATTTCTCCGTCCCCGCCTGTTCCAAAAGAGTTCCTACAATGGAGTTCTGGGACAGAACCGTACAGATTTTCGATTCTATGCTCTGATACCTCTCGCTATCGAGGAATTCTCTCTGGAATCCGGGACCGTCAAAACTGACTGCTGAGATAATCCGATTTCGAATTTTTGTCGGAGCATTCACAGCAGCATACACTGCCAGATTGCCCCCCTTGGAATGGCCGCAGATGCGAATCTTCTTTCTGGGAATCTGTCTCGCTACGGCAACCAGATAATTCTTCGCATCCATCTGAGCCGGGACCACCTCCATGGTCGCCAGATGGAAATCTTCCTTCCAGCCGATGATTGTATCGTCTGTTCCTCGGAATGAAATGCAGATTGTTCCGTCCGGCAGTTCCACCGTTACGGCAGAGAACTGTTCCGTGTTGCTCTGTACCACGCGGCTTACAGCATGGCTCAGACTCAAATTCCGAAACCGGACCGTCTCCGGCAGCTTCTTCAGCATGGGGAGCACATAAACGGACTGCAGCACCCCCAGATTATCCACACTTTCGGAGTGCGTGGAAAAATACTTCTCTGCCACTTCTCCGATGGATATGCCCGGACCTTCCGCCCCAATGATTCCGGCATAGTCAGGCGTGCTGAGCTGTGAACAGATAAACAGATCTATTTCATTGAAAGGCGCTGCGGAAAATGAGAGGTCTCCTCTCCAGTCAAGATAATCCAATGCGTTTGCCATAACCGTCTCCTTGTCCTGTAAACTCTTTCTTTAATTATATCACATCTGTCTTTTCCCTTCAATTTCCCTTTCTTCCGCGGGCTTTTCCCTTGCCTATGTTTCCGGAATGATATAAAATATATGAATTATGAATGAAAAGAAAACAGTAACAATTTATACAGACGGTGCCTGCAGTGGCAATCCCGGTCCCGGAGGCTGGGGTTCCATCCTTTCCTATAAAGGGAATGAGAAGGAGATTTCCGGGGCTGAAGCTGAAACCACCAACAATCGGATGGAGCTGACAGCCGCGATTCGCGCTCTTGAATGTCTCCGGGAGCCCTGCATTGTGGAGCTTTGGAGCGATTCCCGGTACGTAATCGATGCTTTGGAAAAGGGCTGGGCCAGATCCTGGCAGGCCAACGGCTGGCGCAAGGCGGACAAAAAACCTGCACTGAATTCGGATCTGTGGGAACAGCTTCTTGCTCTCATTGACCGGCATGAAGTGCATTGTCACTGGGTAAAGGGTCATGATGACAACCCGTACAATGAGCGCTGCGATTCTCTGGCCGTAGCCGCCCGGGAATCCATTGTCAAAGGATAGGGAAAGGATTATGGATTATTCACAGAAGCCTCTGAAAATCTTCATGCAATATATATCCCGACACCGCCGTCTCTTCATCATCGATATGCTGTTCTCTGTACTGTCCGCTGCGGTAGATCTGATATTTCCCTATGTATCCAAAGTAGCCATGAACTCCCTTCTGCCCCGCAGTCTGTACAGAACCTTCTTTGCCGTCATGTCGGTGATGGTCATTGCCTATATATTCAAGGGTGCCCTCATGTACGCCATCACGGTAATAGGGCATCGAATGGGAATTCTCACGGAGTCCGATATGCGGAAGGATTTGTTCACGCATATGCAGTCTCTCTCCTGCTCCTTCTATGATAAAAATCGGACCGGTGTTCTTCTCTCTCGGATTACCAATGATCTGTTTGACGTGATGGAGCTGGCTCATCACGGCCCGGAGAATCTGCTCATCTGTTCTCTCACCATTCTGGGTTCTCTGGCTGTCATGTTCGCTCTTGAATGGCGGTTGGCTCTGATTCTGACGCTGTGCTTTCCTCTCTGTCTCTGGTTCACAGTTTCTCAGCGAATCCGGATGCGGGACAGCAACATCGAAGTCAAACGGAAAACCGGTGATATTTCCGCTGCTATAGAGAGCAGCATTTCCGGCATCCGTACCTCCAAGGCCTTTGCCAATGAAAGTATCGAAGCAGAAAAGTTTGAAAGTGCCAATGAGCTTTTCCGGGGTGCCAAGGTGGATTATTATAAAGCCATGGGGCTGTTCCACAGCGGCATGGAATTCACTACCGGTGTTATGCCGGTCCTCGTGATACTTGCTGGCGGCATCTTCATTATCCGTGGCCATATTGATTACGTGGATCTGGTGACGTTCACGCTGTATTCCGCCACGTTTGTTTCCCCGCTCCGGCGTCTGGCCAACTCAGCAGAAACTTTCATGGCCGGAAGTGCAGGGTTCACCCGCTTTCTGGAAATTATGCGGACAGTTCCCGACATTCAGGACTCTCCCGATGCTCGGAATCTGGATACTGTAAGAGGTGAAATCCAATATCGGGACGTTTGCTTCAGCTATGATAACGGTATTCCTGTCCTGGAACATATCAATCTGTCTGTGTCCCCCGGTCAGTGTCTGGCTCTTGTCGGACCCTCCGGCGGGGGAAAGACCACCATCAGCCGTCTTCTTCCCCGGTTCTACGATGTGACCTCCGGATCTGTCACAATAGATGGTATAGACGTCCGGGATGTAACTCAGCTGAGTCTACGCCGGAACATCGGTCTCCTGGAACAGGATGTATTCCTGTTTGCCGGTACCGTCCGAGACAATATCCGTTACGGCAATCCCTCTGCCACCGACGAGGAAATCGTATGTGCCGCCAAGTTGGCAGAGATTCATGAGGAGATTTTATCCTTCCCCGATGGATATGATTCCTATATTGGTGAGCGGGGTGTCATGCTTTCCGGTGGGCAGAAGCAGCGAATCTCCATCGCCAGGATATTCTTGAAGAACCCTCCGATTCTTATTCTGGATGAAGCCACCAGTGCTCTGGATACTGTGACGGAGCGGAAGATTCAGGAATCTCTGGATCGACTCAGTGAAGGCAGGACCTCAATCATCATTGCCCACAGGCTCTCCACAGTGAAAAACGCAGATCTCATTGCCGTGGTAGACGGAGAACATCTGGTGGAGTTCGGTTCCCACCGGGAACTCTTGGAAAAAAATGGAGCGTATGCCCGGTTGTGGGAAGCACAGATGGTTGAAAATTGATCACTTCCCTATTATAATTATATTTTGTCATTTTTATGTGTTGAACGAGGATTTCTATGGAAAGACAGAAAATATGCGGCATCTACGAATGCCCCGAATCATTCAGTGAAAAAGAACTCACAGTCATGGGCTGGGTCCGTTCCGTCAGGGACATGAAAAACTTCGGTTTTGTCTCCTTGAATGACGGCAGCTGTTTCAAGCCTCTGCAGATTGTGTTTGACAGAGATACTCTGTCCAATTATGACGAAATTGCACATCAGAATGTGGGCGCTGCCCTCATCTGCCGCGGTGTTCTGGTACTCACGCCGGATGCTCCCCAGCCTTTTGAACTGAAGGCTTCGGAAATTACTGTAGAAGGTGTATCTACGCCGGATTATCCTCTGCAGAAGAAGCGTCACAGTGTGGAATTC
Source organism: Candidatus Limivicinus sp. (assembly GCA_045616745.1). Taxonomy (GTDB): domain Bacteria; phylum Bacillota; class Clostridia; order Oscillospirales; family Oscillospiraceae; genus Limivicinus. The sequence goes on from JAZLHH010000057.1 coordinate 7,210, forward strand.
CTTCGCACCATTCAGCACCTCCGTCCCCGGACCAATCTGTTCTCTGCCACCTTCCGTGTTCGCTCCGTGGCAGCTCAGGCCATTCACAATTTCTTCCAGCAGAACGGATTCGTTTATGTCCATACTCCGATTATTACCGGCAGTGACTGCGAAGGTGCGGGAGAAATGTTCCGTGTCACTACTCTGGATTTGAATAATCTGCCTTTGAAGGAAGACGGTACGGTAGACGACAGCCAGGACTTCTTCGGCAAGGCCACCAATCTGACCGTCTCCGGTCAGCTGAACTGCGAAAACTTTGCCATGGCTTTCGGCGATGTCTATACCTTTGGCCCTACGTTCCGCGCAGAAGTCAGCTATACCCAGCGTCATGCTGCCGAGTTCTGGATGATTGAGCCGGAAATGGCCTTTGCCGATCTGAACGACGATATGGTTCTTGCCGAAGCCATGGTCAAGTATGTCATCAACGATGTTTTTGAAAAGTGCCCGCAGGAAATGGAATTTTTCAACAGCTTCGTGGACAAGGGGCTCATCGACCGCCTACGCAATGTTGCGGACAATGAGTTCGGCAGAATTACCTATACCGAAGCCGTGGATCTGCTCCTGAAGGCAGATAAAAAATTTGATTTCCCTGTGGAATGGGGCATCGATCTGCAGACGGAGCATGAGCGTTACCTCACGGAAGAAGTATTTAAAAAGCCTATTTTCGTTACGGACTATCCCAAAGAGATCAAGGCTTTCTATATGCGTCTCAATGACGACGGAAAGACCGTTGCCGCCTCCGACTGTCTGGTTCCCGGCATCGGTGAAATTATCGGCGGCAGTCAGAGAGAAGAACGTCTGGATGTTCTTACTGCCCGCATGGCCGAATTGGGGCTGAAGGAAGAGGACTACTGGTGGTATCTGGATCTTCGCCGCTACGGCAGCTGCCGTCATGCCGGCTTCGGTCTGGGCTTCGAACGTCTGGTCATGTATCTGACCGGTGTCAGTAATATCCGTGACGTAGAGCTTCACCCCCGTACTACCGGAAATGCCGACTTCTGATAATCAAAACAACGGAATCCGTAAGGCCGAGAAGACAACTGCTGTTCTCGGTCTTATTGTCCTGATACTCGTCAGTGTCACTGTCATTGCAGCAGCGGCGGTATTCATGCTGCGTTCTTCCCGGAGTGGTGAGGCTTATGCTGATCCCCGTTCCGCTGCAGAAGGCTATCTCTCTTCTCTGGTTATGGTCAGTTCCGACGGCAGCCGCCTGTTCATTGATGATGTCCCTGACGAACCCGGTGGGCAGCAGCTGCAATCTGCTTTGGAAAACAGCTGGTCCTATGAAATTACGGATATAACCCAGAGTCGGAAAGAGGCCAGCGTCTCTGTGCAGATCACTTGTCCTGATTTTGCCGTTCTGAAGCCTTATCTTCTGGAAGAAACTCGCTCTCTCCTGCACAATCAGGTACAGAATGCCACAAGCAAGTCAGAGATATACGATGCCGGAGATGTACTGCGTACAGCTGTTTTCGATTCCTGTTATCAGCAGGCGTTAAACAAGGCTGCTGCCGAACTGCCCAAAAAGAACAGCCTCACGGCCAACGCCGTGCTTACTTTTTCCAAAAGTCTTGCCGGCTGGAATATTACCAATGCTGCGCTCCCCGTGAAGACGCTGGATCTTCGCTCCGCGGAATTGAAGGACTATACCAGAGAGAATCTGGGGTATGTTTCCATGGTTTGGAAAATTCCCGAGAATGCTCTGGCTGCTCCGGTTCCGGATGCCTCCCGATATCTGGAAACTGCTGACCCGTCCGCAGTGTCTTCTCTTCTGGACAGTGTCTATGTCAAAAATCTTCTCCAGGAGCAGAGTCTGCACTGGAATCCGAATATTTCGTTCCTTCCCGGCTCCACCATTACCTGCTATCTGGATGAAACCATCCTGATGATTCAGTGGCAGGAACAGGAACAGGGTATCGTGGGTACGTTCTCAGAAGTTGTAATTGCTGACGGCTCCCAGTTCCGCCGAAAAATTGCAGGAGACGCTTTCGGTGACATGAATTTCAAAACCTGTACCGACTTTGCCAAAGATACCCATGCTGTTTTGGCTCTCGGCGGTGATTTTTATAATCACGGCCGGAACTGCGGCATTGTGGTGCTGAATCGGAATATTTGCCGCTTTGAACCCAACACCTGCGATGTATGCTATGTCACAGACAGTGGAGACCTGCTCTTCAGTTACCGAAACCAGTTCTCCACTGTGGAAGAAGCACAGACTTTTGTTCGTGACAACGATGTAATCTTTTCTCTCAGTTTCGGTCCTGTCCTTATTGACAACGGTCAGAATGTTACCCCGGACAGTTACCCTTACGGGGAAATCAATGACACTTATGCCCGGGCCGCTCTGGGCCTTCTGGGGCAGCGTCATTACCTCACAATGAATCTCAACTGTGGGACAAATGATACCTACGGTTATGCCACGCTGAAGAGCGCTGCCGATGCTATGATGAACCGCGGCTGTTCCAAAGCCTATGCACTGGACGGCGGTCAGACTGCCACCACGGTGGTAAACGGGGTCCTGAAGAACCCGGTTCAGTTCGGTTATGAAAAAGCTCTCAGCGATATCATCTATTTTGGAACCTCCGTACCGAATGCATAAGGCTAAGTCTATATTCAACTGCATATTGGGCTGTGTTTCCTTCATGCTGAGCCTGGCACTGCTGGTTGGTATGGCCTGGCAGATTTGTCCTGGGGAAACGTCTGCAGTTCCACTGTCTCGCGGTGAACTGGTTTCCCGGCTGGAAACCGGGGTGAGCTTTGCCAAGTCCGACGCCTTTGCGGGCATCGCCCGAATTCGCAAAACCTATCGTCTTCCGGTGGAGGATCTGTCCGGTCCTGTTCCCACGGAGGAGGGGTTTCATATCTTTCCCGTTTCTGAAGCCGAACGGGTCATGGATCTGATTGCCCGGGCAGAGGATTCCGGACTCCTGGATGGTCAGTGCACCGTGTTTTCCCCGGACCTGAACTTCTATGAAAAATCAGAAATCGCCTGTTATCTGGACGATACAGCGCTTATTCTCTGCTGGAAGGAACTGACGGACAACAAGATTATCTCTTATGCCGAGGCTAAGATTCAGGACGCCTCTCAGTTCCGTCGGAAGCTTTCCGGAGATCGCTTCGGCTCTGATTCCCAGTCCGTCACTTCGGAAATGTCCAAAGCGACCAACGCCATCATTGCCATGAACGGGGATTATTACAACTTCCGGGACTATGGGATCAGTGTTTATCAGGGCCAGCTTAGCCGTTTCTCTGAAGCCAGTTTCAGTCCGGGCACCGTAAGCTACAGCTATACGGATACCTGTTTTCTCACGGGGAACGGGGATCTGGAATACTTCCGAAAAGGGGATGTTACCACCCTTGAGGAGATGGAAAAATATATCGCAGACCGAGGTGTACTTTGGTCCCTCAGCTTTGGACCTGTACTGGTGGATGATTATGAAATTCAACCGAATCTGGACGATTACCCCATCGGAGAAGCCACCAAGAAAGCTTCCCGGGCAGGTATTGCTCAAGTGGATGAACTTCACTATTTGTATATGAATGTAAGCTGGACCAATCCGGACTGGACGCTCCACGGTGCCACCTACGTCATGGAAGCCGAGTATTTCCGGGAAAAGGGTGTCCGCAGTGCTTACAATCTTGACGGTGGGCAGACCGCAGAAATTACCTTCCGCCACGTTCCTTTCAATTATGTGGACTACGGTGCAGAACGTTACAACAGCGATTGTATATATTTTGCAACCGCACTGCCAGATTCCTGATGAACTGTCCTTTCCCTTGTTGAATATGCCGAAAATAAAACGCCTCTTGCAAAGTTGATGCAGGAGGCGTATATTATCCCTAGAAAAAGTCAGTTTTTAAATCGGTGCGAGACGCCGGCAAGATTGTTATATAGCGCAGAGGTTCTCTGCATTGTTGTAATATCTTGTCGTGCTGACGAGGTATTTTTTTATTATGAAAATGAAGTCACAGCTCATGGACGAAGCTGGCATGAAGCGTGCGCTCACCCGGATTTCCCATGAAATTGCCGAGAAAAATAAAGGCGTAGAGAATGTCTGCCTGGTGGGCATTCGGCGCAGAGGTATTCCTTTGGCGGAGATGATTGCCTCCAATATCGCAGTCATTGAAAACCGGAAAGTCCCTTGCGGAAGCATCGACATCAGCTTTTACCGGGATGATCTGACTTCCGTATCTGCGGATCCCCTGGTGAAGAAGTCCTCCCCCGGATTCGACGTCAATGACAAGGATGTAATATTAGTTGATGATGTTCTGTATACCGGCAGAACAGCTCGGGCCGCCATGGAAGCCATCATCGGTTGCGGTCGGCCGAGAACCATACAGCTTGCGGTTCTGGTGGACCGGGGGCACAGAGAGCTCCCTATCCGCGCGGACTATGTTGGGAAGAATGTTCCTACCAGCAAGTATGAACTGATTGAAGTGAGATTGCCCCAATACGACGGTGAAACCGGAGTCTATCTCATGGATATATACTAATTTATTTTCATTAAATTTATTTAGAAAGGTAAAAATGAAAATGTCAGAAAACAAAACCAATCTCGTCTACGGTATTAATGACAAACCTGCTTTCGGCCAGATCGTCCTGTTTGCGATTCAGCAGCTTCTGGCGATCATGGCAGCAACCATCGCAGTTCCCGCCATCATCGGTAACGGCATGTCCGCTTCCGCAGCTCTCTTCGGCGCCGGTATCGGTTCCATTGTCTACCTGCTCATCACCAAAGGTAAAAGCCCTGTGTTCCTGGGTTCTTCCTTTGCCTTCATCGGTTCCATGTTCACTGCCTTCGGCAGTGCCGCGGCTGTTTCCATCGGTTATGCCGGTCTGATTATAGGCGCGGCCATCGCCGGTCTCGTCTATGTAATCATCGCCATCGTGGTCAAGTTCTGCGGTGTCAAGTGGATCGATAAGCTCATGCCTGCTGTGGTTATCGGACCCACCGTGGCAATCATCGGACTCTCTCTGGCAGGCAATGCCATCGGCGATCTGATGAAATCCAGCGTAGAAGGCGGCTCCAGCTATGTGGCCCTTATCTGCGGTCTGGTGGCACTGGCTGTTACCATGCTGGTTTCCACGTACGGCAGCAAGATGATGAAGCTCATCCCCTTCATTATCGGTATCCTGGCCGGTTATCTCTGCGCAACCATCTTCTCTCTCATCGGCAAAGCCTCCGGAAACAATGCTCTGTGCGTAATCGACTACAGTGCTTTGAAAAACATGAACAGCTTCCTGGCTCTCCCTGAGTTCTCCTTCCTGAAAGCAGACTGGAGCGGTATCAACGGCTCCTACTTGCTGACCCTCTTCGTGGCTTATGCTCCTGTAGCATTCGTTGTCTTTGCAGAGCACCTGGCTGACCACAAGAATCTGTCCTCTATTGTCGGCACAAATCTTCTGGAAGAACCCGGTCTTACTCGTACCCTTCTGGGTGACGGTATCGGCTCCATGCTCGGTGCCTTCTTCGGCGGCTGCCCCAACACCACCTACGGCGAGTCCATCGCCTGCGTAGCAATTACCCGCAACGCTTCCACTGTCAGTATCTGGGGCGCGGCAATTGCTGCCATTCTCTTCTCTCTGGTTACTCCTCTGGTAGCCTTCCTGGAAACGGTTCCCTCCTGCGTAATGGGCGGCGTTTGCGTGGCACTTTACGGCTTCATCGCCAGCTCCGGTTTCAAGATGTTCCAGAAGGTTGACCTGAATAAGAACTGCAATCTGTTCACCGCCTGCGTCATCTTCATCGTCGGTGTCGGTGGTATGACCCTTACCTTCGGTCAGGTTGAGATCCGTACGGTTGCCTGCGCTCTCATTCTGGGCATCCTCACGCATGTGATGCTCTCTAAGGAAAAAGACTGATTCACTCCATATAATATTGCGACCCCGGCCCCGTGCATTGCACGGGGCATTTTCATGTTCAGACGCAAAAACAGGATCGGGGAACCCGATCCTGACATGTAATTCATCGTTTTCGGTCAGCCGATTTTGTCCTGAAGCCGATTTGTTTTCGGTACAAAGAGCATTACCGATTCCGGAGTCCATCCACTGATGTCCTGTTTACGGTGTTCACCTGTATTGGCATCAGTGTAATCGATGGTCCGCCGGGTACCCCAGATGATTCCGGGTGCCTCGTAGACTCTGTCAACGTAAATGAGCCGTTTATTCATGTGATTGCTCTTGCCGTCGCTGAGTACAGTCTGCAAAACGTAGAACTCGCCCTCTTTTACTTCGTACTGTCCGACCTTCTCGCCGAATTCGGGCAACACCTTGTCTGCCCAGGTCTGTTGGTAATCCGGGCGTTTCGCCGGATCCATTGGAGGCGCAGTTCCAAGCATTGGCTCCCCGTCATTCAATTGTGGGGGAATCTGTACTGCAACTGTTTCGGATACAATTTCTTCCACGATTCCCTCCGGCTCTTCTTCCTCCGCAAATGCTGTTGCAGAAAAGAAAATCGCTGTCAATGCTAAAACCAACACCGTCAGCAGCGTGCGGAGATTTGTTCGCTTTTGTGTCATGGTAAACACCACCTTTCTTTAATAAATGTTTTATGTTCAGTAATACGCTTCTCTCTTTGAAACATTACAGAATATGAAAAGAAGCCCGGAAACCGAATGAAACCGGAAACCGAGCTTCTTTTATCGTAATGTCTGCTTTATTCAGAGTCAAAACGTCCGAAGAATCAATCAAGATCCCAGGCGTTTACATTGTACCCCTGCAGAAGCGTCTTCAGATCATCCACACTGTACACCTTGGCGTCATTGCTGACAAAGTCCATGGCGGTGTCTACAAATCCGCGGAGGAATGCGGGTGCACGGCGGGTAATCTCGTCCAGATTACGGTTGACCCAATCCTGTGCTTCCGGCGTCAGAACGCCGCCGGTGATATTGCTCAGTTCGCTGTCTGTTAATTTTGCCATAAAATAAAACTCCTTTTTGTTATGTTTTCAATTTACATTATCGGCACTGGGAATGCAAGCTTCATGCAAAACCGGAGTAATCCGGGCATCACTTATGTCCGATAATACGCAGACAGGCACAAATTATTACACAGAATGAACATTTTTTCATCAGTCAGAAAGCCCGAAAGAAAAATCAGTGGAGCAGTCCACTGATTTCATGTTTCTTACTTGGAAAGAATCAGCGCCAGATAGACCAGATCTTCCGGTCCTTTGTTCCAGATACCGTGCTTTTCTCCGTCTTTACAGACTGTGGTGTCCCCAGGGCCGACAATGACTGTTTCTCCGTTGTCGCAGTACTCACCGGTACCCGAAAGAATATAATAAAACTCCTCTTCACCGTGATGTTCATGGACTCCCAAACCGGCACCTGTCGGTACTGTGGCCACAGAGAAAACCCGACCTTTGTTATAAAGTTCTTCCGGAGTTTCGATGATGCGCTTGAAGGCTACTGTTCCTCCACCGCCGAACAAATTTTCCGATACGTCGATTTTATGATCTTTGCAAAATTTAACCATGTTTTTTCTCTCCTTCTCTGCAGATTATCCGCAGTATTTACTCTTGTATCATGCGATTATACAGGTCAAAAGTCAAGGAGAGAAATAATTGTAGTTTTATTTCATAATTTATAGAATATTTGTTGTAATTTCACTACGCCAGTGATATGATGTATCCGTTAATTAATATATATCTGGTAGGAGGTTTATATGAGCACCATCATTACCATGCCCCAGAAGGGTCTGACCGAGGAATCCGCTGTTATCGCCGAGTGGTTCGTCAAGGAAGGCGATGCTGTTTCCGTCGGTACTCCTCTTTTCGCAATCGATGCCGGAAAGGCAACCTTCGATGTTGAATCCGAAGCCGCCGGCACTGTTCTCGCCATCTTCCACGCAGTAGATGACGACGTCCCCATCATGGCTCCTGTCTGTGTAATCGGCGAGCCGGGCGAATCTTTTGAAGTTCCTGAAGGCGCCGCTCCTGCCGCAGCCGCTCCCAAAGCGGAAGCCGCTCCTGCCGCAGCTCCTGCTGCAGCCGCAGCTCCCAAGTGCTCCTGCGATAACCAGGGATTTGCCTCCCCCAGAGCCAAGGCTGCTGCTGACAGAGCCGGTGTTGACTGGCACGATGCAGCTGCTTCCGGACCGGAAGGCAGAGTAATTGAGAAGGACATTGCCGATCTCGTCGCCGGTAAGACTCTCCCCAAGAAAGCTGCGCAGATTGCTGCTGTCACTCCTGAAGAGGAGTTCACCGTTGTGAAGAACAGCGGTATCCGCAAGGTCATTGCTCAGAACATGCACGATTCTCTGGCCAATATGGCTCAGCTGTCCATGACTGCCTACTTCGACTGCAAAGAACTCTTTGCCTACCGTGAAAAGGTTAAGGCAATGGGTGAAAAACTGGGTTATCCCAATATTTCCATCAATGACATGATTCTCTTTGCCGCTTCCCGCGTTGTTCTCGGATATCCCCTGTTCAACGCTCACTTTAATGACAAAGAAACTACTCTGTTCCATCATGTACACCTTGGCGTTGCAACCAACACAGACCGCGGTCTCATGGTTCCGACTCTCAAGTATGCTGATCTGAAGTCCCTCTGCGAGATTTCATCGGAAGCCAAGGAGCTCTCCAAGGCATGCCGCGACAACACCATTTCTCCCGACCAGCTCAGTGGCGGCACTCTGACGGTTACCAATCTGGGCAACAATGGTATCTCTACTTTCACTCCGGTAATCAATCCTCCTCAGACTGCCATTATCGGTGTCTGCAGTCCTGAATGGAGAGTCCGCCCGGACAAGAACGGTGAGATGGAAATGTACCGTGCAATGGGTATCTCCCTCACCTTCGACCATAGAGCAGTGGATGGCGCACCCGCAGCCGAGTTCCTGCACAATCTGTGCGAGCGTCTGGAAAACTTCTCTCTCCTTCTGGCAGAATAATCACACAACAGATTTTTATAAAATATATTCGAGGTATATAAATGGCTGATTTTGATGTAATCGTACTCGGCGCGGGCCCCGGTGGCTATCTCGCTGCAGAGCGGGCCGGTCAGGCCGGCCTGAAGGCCCTTCTGATTGAAAAGCAGCATATCGGCGGCACCTGCCTGAACGAAGGCTGCATCCCTACCAAAACTCTTCTCCACAGTGCAAAGATGTATCACACCGCAGCGATCTCTCAGTCCTACGCAGTAGGCTTTGAGAATGCTGTCATCGACCAGAAGTCTGTAGTGGCGCGCAAGAGAGCTGTCACTGCCAATCTGGTTTCCGGCGTCAAGGCCGGTCTGAAGGCTTCCAAGGTCAAAACAGTAGAAGCGGAAGGTACCGTAGAGGGAAGAGATGCCGATGGTATTGTTGTGAAGGCAAACGGAGAAACCTATCACGCAAAGAATCTCATTGTTGCTACCGGTTCCCGTCCCATTGTCCCCGGCATTGAAGGTCTGCAGGATGCGCTTAAGTCCGGATTCACTGTCACCTCCACCGAACTTCTGGAGCTGGAAGATATTCCGGAGAAGCTGGTTGTCATCGGCGGCGGTGTCATCGGTCTGGAGATGGCTACTTACTACGCCATGGTCGGTTCTCAGGTAGAAATCGTGGAAGCAGCTGCCAAGGTCGCCGGACCTCTCGACGTTGATGCCACAGACGTGATTGTCAAGGCTTGCGAAAATCTGGGCATGAAGTTCAACGTCAATACCAAGGCCGTGAAGTTCTCCGAAGGTGCTGTCACTGTAGAGAAAGACGGTAAACAGGAAGAAATCAAGTGCGACAAGGCACTTCTCTGCATCGGCCGCAGAGCCAATGTTGATGGTTTTGGCCTCACTGAGAATCTCCATGTTCCCGTGGAGAACGGTGCCATTAAGGTAGATGAGTTCTGCATGAGCGGCATCCCCGGTGTTTATGCTATCGGTGACTGCAACGGTACCTCTATGCAGGCACATGTTGCCTACCGTCAGGCAGAAGTTGCTGTCAATCACATTCTCGGCAAGTATGACCCGATGCGTTGGACCTGTGTTCCCGGTCTGGTTCATACCGAACCCGAAGCAGCCTACGCCGGCATGACAATTGACGAGGCGAAAGCTGCCGGCATCGACGCCGTAGCCTCCAAGATTTCCATGAACTACTCCGGTCTCTACATGGCAGAAAATGAAAACGGTACCGGCATAATCAAGCTGGTATTCGATAAGAAGAAAAAGACGATGATCGGTGCAACCATCGTAGGCGGTCCTGCCTCTGAGCTCATCACTATCTGCGGCATCATGATTGACAACGAGCTCCCCGTAGAGAGAATGAAGGCCTATGTTTTCCCGCATCCCACCAACGGTGAAGCTATCCGTGAAGCTATATTTGCTGCAAAGCTGTAAGGAGAATGTAAATGTCAAAAGAACAGACTTATGTCCCGGAAGAGATTCTGGGCGAATCCGATATTAAATTTCAGGATATCCCTGTATTCCGTTACAACAAAACCGTAAAGGAAGAATTTGACAGCGGCAAGTTCACCAAGGAAAACCTCCTCCAGATCTACCGCGATATGAAGTACGTTCGCGAGTTTGAGAACATGCTCCTCTCCGTCCGTACCACCAAGAACTTCAAAGGCATCGAATACAAATACACCGGCCCTGCACATCTGTACATTGGAGAAGAAGCTGCTGCCGTCGGCGAAGCTTACCTGCTCCAACCGGAAGACTTTATTTTCGGTACCCACAGAAGCCACGGTGAAGTCATTGCCAAGGGTCTTTCTGCCATTGAAAAGCTGAGCGAAGAAGACCTGAACAAGATTATCAATGAGCTGGGCGATGGAAAAATCGCTGAAATCGTCAAAGCACATACTGATGAGAAGAACACTCGCAAGCTGGCAGTCAAGGTTCTGTTCTACGGTCTGATGGCAGAACTCTTTGGCCGTGAAACAGGTTTCTCCAAGGGTCTGGGCAACTCCATGCACCTGTTCGTTCTCCCCTTCGGCATTTATCCAAACAACGCTATCGTCGGCGGCTCCGGCCCTATTGCGGCCGGTGCTGCTCTGTACAAAAAGGTCAACCGTAAGCCCGGCATTGTCGTCTGCAATATCGGTGACGGCTCCATTGGCTGCGGTCCTGTTTACGAATCCATGAACTTTTCCGCTATGGACCAGTATCGTACTCTCTGGGAAGACGGCTTCAAGGGTGGTCTCCCCATTATCTACAACATCATGGACAATGGCTACGGAATGGGTGGACGCACCAACGGCGAGACCATGGCATACCACAATGTTGCCCGTCTGGGTGCCGGCGTTGCCGTCAATCAGATGCATGCCGAGCGCATCAACGCTATGAATCCTCTGGCAGTCATTGATGCCTATGAGCGCAAGCTGCCTCTGGCCAAGAGCGGTGAAGGTCCCATCCTCATGGACCTGGTTACCTACCGCTTTACCGGTCACTCTCCTTCCGATCAGAACGCCTACCGTTCCAGAGAAGAAATCGAAATGTGGCAGAAGATTGACTCCATTCCCACCTTCCGCAATCAGGTTCTGGAAGCAGGCATTGCTTCTGAAGCTGAATTCGATGCCATGGACAAGGAAGTCGACGACAACCTTCTGGAAGCCTTCAAGCTGGCCTATGACCTGGAGATTTCCCCTCGCATGGACTTTGAGAAGGAGCCCGATGCTATCGCCAAGTATATGTTCTCCAACCAGAAGATTGCCAAAATGGAAGATCGGGAACCAGACGTTTTCGGTCCCAAGGAAGAAAATCCCCGCTGGATCAAGGTGCAGAAGAAGAATCGCTTTGCCTTCAAAGAGGACGGTTCTCCGGTCTCCGCCGCAACTGTCTACGCTTACCGTGACGCTCTGTTTGAGCCCATCATCGATAAGTTCTATGAGGATCCTACCTTGGTTTCCTACGGTGAAGATGTCCGTGAATGGGGTGGAGCCTACGGTGTTTATACCGACCTTTATAAGTCCATTCCTTTCCACAGACTGTTCAACAGTCCTATTTCTGAAGCAACTATCGTTTCCTCCGGCGTGGGATACGCTATGCTGGGCGGCCGTGCCATCGTAGAACTGATGTATGCCGACTTCATGGGCCGTGCCGGTGATGAGATTTTCAACCAGTTGGCAAAGTGGCAGTCCATGACCGCCGGTCAGCTGAAGATGCCCGTTGTCGTCCGCATTTCCGTCGGTGCTCTCTACGGTGCGCAGCACTCTCAGGACTGGACCTCTCTGGCAGCCCATGTTCCCGGTCTGAAGATTTGCTTCCCCGCTACGCCTTACGATGCAAAAGGCCTTATGACCGCTGCTTTGAACGGGACTGACCCTGTTCTCTTCTTTGAGAGCCAGAGGCTCTACGGCAAGGGTGAGGAATTCCATCCCGTACCGGCAGAATCCTACGAAATTGAAATCGGTGAACCCGATATCAAGCGCGCAGGTTCTGATATCACGATTCTCACTGTAGGTGCAACTCTTTACAGTGCCATGGCAGCAGCCAAGATTCTGGAAGAGAAATACGGCATTTCCGCCGAAATTATTGACGCCAGATGCCTGGTTCCCTTCAACTATGATAAGGTAGTTGAATCCGTCAAAAAGACCGGACGTATCATTCTCGCTTCCGACGCCTGTGCAAGAGGTTCTCACCTGAACGACGTTGCCAGAAACATTACCGAACTCTGCTTCAACTATCTGGATGCTCCTCCGGTACTGATTGGAGCTGAAAACTGGATCACCCCCTGTGCTGAGCTTGAGAAAGAATTCTTCCCCCAGCCTGAGTGGATTTTGGATGCCATTGACCAGAAGATTATGCCGCTCGGCATTGAAAAGCCCACTCACAACTTCACAGCTGTGGAACAGATCCGCAAGGAGAAAGCAGGCGTATAATGGGCAGAGAAGATTCCGCTCTGCTTTTCAAAATCCGCAGCCTTATTCCTGAACTGAGCAAGTCCGAGGCACTGGTTGCAGAATATATTGCCGGACACTCGGAAGAAGTGATTAATCTATCCGTCAGTGCCCTCGCTGACAGTTGCGGAGTCTCTGAACCTACGATTATCAGAGCCTGCAAAAGCATTGGCTTTTCTGGCTATCAGGCAATGAAAATAGCGCTCATACAAAGTATGAGCGCTCCTGTTCGTTATTCCGGGGAAGAAGTCAGCCAGGAAGATGATATGCAGTCTGCCATGCTGAAGGTATTCGGCGCAGCCGCTGATGCCATTGCTCTGACCCGGGAAAATCTCAGCGTGAAGGACATGCAGTCTGCAGCCGATGCGCTGTTGTCCGCACGCCGCATCTTTATTTTCGGTGTTGGCGGCAGTGCTGCCGTGGCTTCTGATGTACAGCACAAGTTCATGCGGCTGGGACTGGATGCCACTGCCTATTCAGACATGAATGTTCAGGCCATTGCTGCAGCTTTTGCCGGAGAAGGGGATGTAATTTTCGCTATCAGTCACTCCGGATCCAGCAAGGCCGTGGTGGATAATGCCCGTTTGGCCAAGTCCAACGGAGCAACGGTAATCTCCCTTTCCAGTCACGGAAAATCTCCGATCACGGAAACTGCAGACATTTCCCTCTTCACCACAGCCAATGAAACCCGATACCGAATCGTAGCTATTTCCTCCCGCATTGCGGAGCTGACAGTTATCGATGCTCTGTATTCCTATATGTCCTTCCGTACTTCTGTCTCCGACAACCTGAAAATTGAAAAGGCTATTGAAGATCAGATGTACTGACTTTGTAATGGAGACGCCATGAATACAAAAGCTGTGCGTTTATATGGGAAGAGGGATCTCCGCCTGGAGGAGTTCCCTCTCCCTGAGATGAAGGACGATGAGATTTTGGCAAAGGTCGTTTCCGACAGTCTTTGCGCTTCCAGCAACAAGGCTGCCGAGCAGGGGCCGGACCACAAGCGTGTTCCCGCTGACTGTGCCGTTAATCCAGTCATCATCGGCCATGAATTCTGCGGTGAGATTGTAAAAGTCGGCAGTAAGTGGGCAGACCAGTTCCACGAAGGCCAGCGTTTCATCATTCAGCCCGCTCTGGCATACAAAGGAAGTCCGGATGCTCTCGGGTACTCCTATCAGTATATCGGTGGTGATGCCACCTATGTTGTCATACCCCAGGAAGTCATGGAAATGAATTGTCTCCTTCCCTATGACGGGGACGGATTCTTTGCCGGCTCTATGACCGAGCCCTACTCCTGCGTCATCGGCACATTCCATGCCATGTACCACACCACCTACGGCTCCTATGTCCATAAAATGGGCATTGTAGAGGGAGGCAAGATGGCAATGCTGGCAGGTAACGGACCGATGGGACAGGCCGCCATTGACTACATCGTTCACTGTGACCGCAGACCTTCTCTGTTGGTAGTCACCGGCAGAAGGCAGGAGCATCTGAACCGTCTGGCCCAGCTTCTCACGGTGGATGATGCCAAAAACAACGGCGTAGATCTGGTGTACTTCAACACCTCTGTAGATGACCCCAAAGCCGGCCTCATGGAACTCACCGACGGTACGGGTTATGATGACGTACTGGTCTTTGCTCCCGCCGATACCATGGTGGAACTTGGTGATGATATTTTGGGCAAGGACGGATGTCTGAACTTCTTCTCCGGCCCCCGTGTATCGGATTTCAAGGCAAAGCTAAACTTCTATAATGTTCACTATGCATCCACTCATATCGTCGGTACATCCGGCGGTAACACGGATGATATGAAGGAAGCCGTCCAGATGATGAATGAAGGGCGGATTAACCCCTCGATCTTGGTCTCCCACATCGGTGGTCTGAATGCCGTTCCTGAAGCAACATTGAATCTTCACAACATCCCCGGCGGAAAGAAGCTCATTTATACTCACATTGATTTGCCTCTTACCGCTATCGATGATTTTGAGGAACTCGGCAAATCCAATCCTCTCTTCGCAAAGTTGGACGAGCTTTGCAAAAAGAACAATGGCCTTTGGTCTGCAGAAGCAGAAAAGTATCTGCTGGAGCAGCTGGGATAAGCTGAAAAAGTTGAGAGCTCTCTTTGTAGAGCTCTTTTTTGAGGTTGCATTATGAAAATTGAGAGAAACTATCCTGCAGTTTTTGTTACACCTAAAGGTGAACGCTGGGCCCGAACCGGTCATCCCTGGATCTATGAATCCGATCTGATGGAAGGAGAAGCTTCCGTTCCGGCACCGGAAAACGGAGCTATCGTAGATGCTCTGACCCCGTCAGGAAAATATATCGGCAGCGGATTCTACAATGGAGAAAGTAAAATCCGAATTCGGATTCTCTCCCGAAATGCCAATGAGACTTTTGACGAAGCCTTCTGGCGGAGAAGGATTGCCTACGCTCTGGATTATCGGCTCTGTGTTATGGAGAAGGATACTGATGCCATGCGGTTGATTTTTGGAGAAGCAGACGGCTTCCCCGGTCTCACCGCGGATCTGTTCCATCATATTGTAGTCGTTCAGGTACTTTCTGCCGGCATTGAGGTCCGAAAAGCGCTGATTTTCCGGCTTCTTCAGGAGGAACTGGCGCGCCGGGGGTTTGCTGTTGACGGAATCTATGAACGGAATGACGTGGCTCTTCGGGATCGGGAAGGTCTGCCCCGATATAAAGGCTGGTTCCTGCGAGAGGGTGAAATGCCTCCGGATTCCACGGTGACGGAAATCTCTGAA
The DNA here is from genome assembly GCA_045616745.1 of Candidatus Limivicinus sp. Classification (GTDB taxonomy): domain Bacteria; phylum Bacillota; class Clostridia; order Oscillospirales; family Oscillospiraceae; genus Limivicinus. Next base: position 22,820 of record JAZLHH010000057.1, read on the forward strand.
AACGGCATTGTTTATCAGGTGGACTTCGAAAACGGTCAGAAGACCGGATTCTTTCTGGATCAGAAATACAATCGCCTGGCGGTCGCCCGATTGGCAGCAGGAAAACGCGTTTTGGACTGTTTTACACACACAGGTTCCTTCGCCCTGAATGCAGCAAAAGGCGGCGCAGCACACGTGACTGCGGTGGATGTCTCCGCTGCTGCCATTGAAATGGCCAGAAGCAATGCCGAGCGCAATCAGCTGGAAGATCGGATGGACTTCCTGGTAACCGATGTTTTTGAGTACCTCCCTCGGCTTATCGCCCAAGGCGGACATCCTTATGATTTCATTATTCTGGATCCTCCTGCCTTCACAAAGTCTCGAAAAACTGCCGACAGTGCGGAAAAGGGCTACAAGGAAATCAATTACCGGGCTTTGAAGCTGCTTCCGCGGGGCGGTTATCTGGCTACCGCTTCCTGCAGCCACTTTATGCCCTATGAACGGTTTGAGAAAATGCTTCGCAGTGCCGCTGCAGATGCAGGTGTGGAACTGAAGCAGATTGAAATGCGTCAGCAATCTGCCGACCATCCTGTTCTGTGGAACGTTCCGGAAACCGATTATCTGAAGTTTTATTTGTTCCAGATTGTCTGATATTTCATTTTTCGTACCTGAATTACGCTTTTCTCTATAGTATTTTGTATTTTTTCGGTATATAATAGGCTGCAATTTTGTATTTGGAGAACGGTATGGAACAAGCCTGTTGATCCCGTCCGTCTGCGGGAGATTCTGTCCCGATTCCTTTGAGAACAGTCGGCAAAAAAACAAAGCCCGCTCTGCCTTTTGGCAAAGGGGCTCTGTTTTTATTCGGTTTTATCCCTTGTTTCTTCCAGCAGCATACCGGTAAACCGGGGCACACGGAATATCTCCGTAAACACGTCACACTTGCAGAGGAAGGAATAGAACACGTGCTTCCCGCAGCCGAAGCAGGATTCGTAGTTGCCCTGGCCCTTGGAAAGGATTACATCCGCCTCCTCAAATCCAACCCTCGCCTCCGGCGGCAGCCTGTTGAGTTCCGTTCCGGCAAGGGCTTCACCATTGGAAACAATATTGCAGATTTCATTCAAGCCGATGTAGGCCGCATCTTCTTCTGTAGCGTCATTGAGCACTTCGCCACCTCGCACCATTACGCTCACTCTGAGATGCGGGAATCGAATCTGCAGTTGCTGAATCATGAGCTTATCCAGCACCAGCTCTCCGCTGTTGTCTGCCAGAAGCAGAAAGTTTTTTCCCGCAGCGCAGGCCTTCAAAAAATGATCGTAAACTTCCATATCTGCCTCGCTGAGTGAGAATTCGGACAGAATTCGGAGAAAGTCCTCCGGGTCCACATCCTTCATGGCACCGAAATCGATATAATTCCCGATTCTTGCCATGAACAGAGCAGTCATCAGCGGTTCCTCACTGTTTTCAATCCTTTGTCGCATCCGCGACTCCATTGACAGCATCAGATCATTGAATTGCTTCTTTATGGCATCATAACGATGAACCTGACCAAAATACCGTTCATAGACCTGATTGATGCAGTACTCCATATAAGGAGCGGAATTCTCCGGATTCCAATGTTCCAGCAGATTACGGATTTCCCGAAGATAGGTCTCGTTTTCTGTCATTCGTGCTTCTTTTTCATAGAGGCACTGTACGCATTTCTCGTTCAGCCGCACAGGAATACCTCCCGGATTTTTTCCAGAGAGATGTCCCCCAGCGTATTGTGTACGCTCCCGTTGTTCCAGCGACTGAGAATCGGATCAATCTCCTCCGGTGTAATACGTATTTCCGACTGGGGAAGACACTGGCGAATAAGTTTTGTCAGCTTTTCCGGTTTGATTCCGATTTCCCGGAAAAGCTGTGCATACTTACCCGGAGCAACCTCTTTTTCATAGTCCAGCAGTGCCGGCAGATACCGGGCACTGGCAATTCCGTGGGGAACTCCGTATTGTTCCGTCAGGTAATAGCCCATACTGTGTGGGAACACCGTGCCGGTAACGGTGATGGCAAGACCGGCTGTAATGGAAGCGTCATAGAGGATTTGCCGCAATTCCATGGTGATTTCCTCCCCTGCTGCAACCTTTCGGAGGGGCTCCAGAAGCATCCGGATACTGCGAACAGCGATTGCCTCGGAAATATCATTGGCTTTTTTTGAAAAGAAGCTCTCGACGCTGTGGGATAGAGCGTCGATTCCTGTGGAGCTTGTAATGCTCCGCGGCAGGGATGCCGTATATTTAGGGTCACCCAAAGAGAGTCTGGCAAAGAGCCGAGGGTCATGAATACTGTGCTTCTTTCCCGTACTGTCCAGCAGTACGGAGACGGAGGTCACTTCACTCCCGGTGCCGGCAGTTGTCCCAATCAAAAGGACGGGCAGCGGTTCTTTCGCCCAATTTCCGGAATAGAAAGCTGCTTCGTCCATCCCCGGATTGGCAGCAAACACTGCCGCTGCCTTGGCCGCATCCAGTGCGGAACCGCCGCCTATCCCGATAAGGAATCGCGCGTGAAAGGCGCTTGCTCTCTCGCCGATATCCCGGCACAGAGCAACCGAAGGATTCGGCGGCACTTCCCGATAGATTTCCCGGGAAACATTGCCCCGATCCAGCACACTTTCCACATCCTTCAGAGCGCCGCTCCGATCTGCTGCAGATCGACCGCAGACAATGCAGCATTTTTTGCCAAAACGGCAGATTTCTTCACCGTGCCGTTCCACAGCGCCGGGAGCAGTATCCACTTGGGAACAAAACTGAAAAACCATTTTCTTTTCCTCGTATCCAACCGAAATACAGCAGAAAAGCTGCCGGATACGGCAGCTTTTCGGACTACTTCTTCAGAGCTTTATACAGGTAATCCTGAACCGGAAGCCGCATGCGTCTGGGGACATTGTCGTCCATCCACTGACGGAATTCCTCCTTCTGCTCCCGGCTCAGCCGAGGGGCCAGGTCAACAGCCAGTCCCTGCACTGCGATAAGCATAAAGCTGACTGCTCTGGGACACTCGTAGGAACGCTCTGCATTCAAAAGGAACCGAACCGACTCATAAGCGTCCGTATTCTCCTCTTCCAGCGCTGCCTTCATAGCATTATAATAATTCATGTGGCATGGGTCATCATTAATACCGCCCTTCATGCCGAAAGCACCGGCAAAAGGCTTAGCATTGGCAATGACACTTCTGGCTGTTTCCAGATAGTCTTCCGTAATCTGATTCAATCTCTCAACACTCATATTTTTATATTAAATTCTTTTTTCCATCTTGTCAAATGAAAACATGCCGCGAGTTTTCTGCAACATTATCAAAGAAACGTCATTTTAGGAAGTACATCAAAAGGTTTATCATTCCAGAATAACTGCGCATTAATCTTCTTCGGTATACCATTATAATTATCTGATATCCCGCCTATATGTCTGTTAGCGAGCAATAAAGATCTCAACACTGATTACAAACTGCCACAGTATTCTTGAACTTGAAATTGTTTTGTTTAGCCGATATAATGTTAAAAACTTGTTTATGCAGAAGAATTCAACAAGTTGAATACATGTTCGCCTCTGCAATTGTCCTCATTATACAACTTTTCTACTTATTTGCTTGCGAGCGTTCAGTCTGATTTGGTACTGACATCATTTCTAATCAAATACTCAACTGCTTCGTGTTTGCCTACACGAAGATTGCCAGAGATACTTTTTGTTCTGTGTCTTTTTGGGCGGCTTTATGATGGACAATAGCCGTAGTCTTTCCCTCCTACGGAAGCAGAAATTTTTTATTCTGAAAAAAGAGTGTGATAATACGTGAAATCGAACGGAAATCAGAACATAACGGATCTGCAGAAACGGCGTGCCGACAATATCATCTGGAACTGTGCCAAAGATTATTCCTTTGTACCGGATTTCAAAGCATATGACGGCAACGGCAATGTAGACATCTACTGGAACATCATCTACGGATCTGCCCGGCGTCACTATGAGTATGACAAGCTGAAAAAGCTCTTCGCCATGCTTGACAAGTATAAATACGCCGCAGAATATGAATCCATATTCTGGAATGCTCTGGAGCCGGTTCTGTTTGAAACGGAGGTCTGCGGCCGTCCGATTCTGGAACGTATGCGGCCGGAGCCGGTAATGTCGGAACTCACTTTTACTGCAGAAATGACGACGGACGAAATTGTTTCCACCGCCCGGCAGTTCTTTTATGATCGATACGGCCTGTACGGGGACGGGAAAATCCTTTTGAAATATCGACTCCCTCATTTCAGAAGAATGTCTGTAGACAGTTTCCTGCAGCGGGGGCACGTTGTCATTCATGAAAAAGATTTATACAACGGAGATGTAGCAATCTGGAACGGTGACTGGTCTCTGGGTTCCAAACTGACAGCGTCCGAGCTTCGCGATTTCATCGAAACGAAGTTTGGAAAGTCCATGTTCCCTCCGGATCAGGTCGCTCGGCTGGAGAAGCAGCTCTGCACCGGAAACCACAAGTTTACCCACCTGTTCTACACTGCCGGCGAAATCGTCGAACTTCACGGGGTCTACAATACCTTTGAATTGCATCAGCGAAAACGCCAGGCAGAATTGATTGCCAACAATCGCTCATATTACCAGCAGCATCTGCTTCAGAATCGGATTCTGATTGCCAGGCTCAGTACCAGTATTATGAACTCCATCCTGATGCATATGCAGCAGGCTCCGGTAAAGGCCAATTCCGGGACTCTGAACCCCATTCTCGCCTGGCGGGCAGCCAAGCTCAATGACGACAGAGTCTTTACCAGAACAGAAAATGCCAATGCCGGTGACATGAGCGTGGATATTCTCCTGGATGCCTCCCACTCGCAGGTCAGCCGTGCCGCGAAGATCTCCTCCCAGGCCTTCATCATTTCCGAGGCTCTCGCACGCTGCCGTGTACCCTGCCGGGTAATGAGCTATTGCTCCATGAGCGGATTCACTGTCATGAAGATATTCAATGACTACTCCTGCACCGGCGACAACAGCCGTATTTTTGATTATTATACCGACGGCTGCAATCGGGACGGGCTCGCTATTCGGGCAGCAGGGGAGCTTCTGTCACGGACGAGCTATGAGCATAAGATGCTCATCATCCTTTCCGATGTGAAGCCCCTGGACATCATGAATATCCGAAAGGATGAACGGGATGTCGGTGTCAGCTATGACGAAATGCGCGCCCTTACGGACACTGCCCATGAAGTCCGCTGTCTCCGCGCTGACGGTGTTTCCGTCATCTGTGTGTTCACCGGAGAAGATGAAGACCTGCCAAGTGCCCGCATGGTATACGGCAAGGACTTCGTCCGCATCCGGGACTTCAATTACTTTGCCGATACCGTCGGCAAGCTCATCATCGATCAGATTAAAAGTTTCTCCATGTAATTCTTTTCTCGCCTCGAAGTCTTTAAATAGCTCCTATATAAATTTTTTCAGGCTTACAAAATCCCTCCTTCTCAGAGGAAGGAGGGATTGTTCATATATTCGTTCATATCGAAGGGTCGGAGCGGCTCTTCTTTTTTCAGATACAAAGGGTGGTGCGGATGGCCTCGCTTCGAAATGGCACCGGCGCAGACCCAGCTTGCCCCGTATTTCTCAGCGGCAGCAATCATGTCCCGCAGGCAAAGGGGCAGATACTTTCTCTTTTCGATGATATTGCCCCAGGCGGCCCAAAGCACGGGACTGTCCGTTCCGGCAAGCAGCGCTTCAAACGCCTGTATGTTGGCTCTGTGCAGAGTTTCCTTCGCTTCCCGGTGCATATCATCCGGATTGGTAGCCCGCTGGGCATAGACATTGCACATGATGAAGCTGTCAAAGCCGTTGGAATCTGCAATTCGCTGAACCGACTTCAGCGTTGGATCCAGATTGTCCGGCTCTGCCGTGGAAGGATTGATACCGATACAGATCAGAGGATGCTTCCCTTTGGTCCCGAGGATGTAACGGTAGTCTTCATAGTGATCCGGCACATAGAGCCACCGCTCTCTGTCATAATTGTCGTTATGTCTGATGGCTTCCATACTCACCTCATACAAAGGGATTCCAGAATCTGCCGCCGTTCACAATGTTCAAAGCGACAGACAGTGCCAGCAGGAGAGTGCTGACAATCATGGCCGTATAATCGGCTTTGGTAAATGCTCTTGCCATGTACCAGGTCCGTTTTTTGTTCTTCCCGAAGCCGCGCAGTTCCATAGCATTGGAAATGATGTCAATCCGGTCCATAGAAGAGAGAATCAGCGGAACCAGAATGGCGCTTGCAGCCTTCAGCCGTTTTCCCAGGCTCACCTTCTTGCTCATTTCAATACCGCGCGCCTGCTGCGCCTGTGAGATTTCCACATACTCCCGCTGGATATCCGGAATGTAACGGAGCGCCAGCGCTACAGAATAGGCGATGGAATACGGCACATGGATTCGGTTCAGGGAAGCAGCAAACTCGGAAGGGTTGGTTGTGGAAACAAAGAGAATGACAATCGGGATGGTCGCCAGATACTTCAGCAGGAGATTCAGGTGGTAAAAGAGCTGTTCCTTCGTCAGTGCGTAACGGCCCTTTCCGAAGAGGACGGTGCATGTACCGTATATCTCCGTGCCGTGATTGGGAGAGAACAGGTAAATCAGCACGTTGTTCATCACCAGAAACACCAGCGTAAAGGCCAGCATGAAGGAGACGTCCTTCAGCCGGATGCGTGAAAAGCGGAAGAGAATCAGGCTGAATACAGACAGCACTGCCAGAAGACGGGTATCGTATGTCAGCATCGCTGCCGCCATCCACAGAATTAAAAATACCAGCTTAGTGGCACCCGTAAGGGCATGGACCGGAGACTTGCGGTCAATGTAATTGAACAGATTGATCATCTGCCGTACACCTCCCGCTCGTAATCAATAAAGCGCTGCACAAATTCGCGGCCGTTTTCAATACCGCAGCGGAGAGCCAGATCATACAGGGAGGTTTCCTTCAGGCTCGCTTTTTCAATGATATCCGGAGAAGTCAGAATGTCTGCACAGGGTGCATCCGCAATGATTCTTCCGCCGTCAAACACCAGCGCCCTCTCCGCATACTCCAGCATAAGGTGCATGTCGTGCGTGATCATCACGATGGTGATTCCCTGGCGGTTCAGCTCCTTGAGAAATTCCATAATGTCGGTATAGTGTCGGTAATCCTGACCGGCCGTCACTTCGTCCAGCAGAATCATTTCCGGTTGGAGAACGAGAATGGAGGCAATGGTCACTCGCTTTTTCTGGCCATAGCTCAGTGCAGAAATCGGCCAGTTGCGGAAGGGCCAGAGACCACAGATTTTCAGCGTTTCCTCCACTTTTTCCCGAATGATCTCCTCTTCAAGACCCCGCATACGGAGACCCAGCGCCACTTCATCGTATATCATAACCTTGGAAATCATCTGGTTGGGATTTTGCATCACGTAACCCAGGTGATCGGCCCGCTCTTTGATGGATAAGTCTGCAATGTCCTTTCCGTCAAAGAAGATACTGCCGCTCTGCTGCTTTTCAAAACCGCAGAGAACCTTGGAAAATGTGGACTTCCCGGCACCGTTCGTACCGACAATGGCAATCAGTTCTCCCTTTCGGACACTTGCCGAGATGTTCTTCAGGGCATGATGTCCGTTGGCATAGAAGAAATCCAGATTTTCCGCCTGCAGTATCCAGGGACGCTCCGGCCGCGACGCTGCCGACGGTGTCTCACGGAACCAGGTCCGGACCTTCTCTTTGACTTCTTCGCTCAGATCAATCTCACGGATGGACCAGGGATGCATTTCGGGCGTTATTTCCACACCTGCATATTTCAGCGCAGTGATATACAGCGGATTCCGGATACCGTTGTCCTCCAGCAGTGTAGAGGACAGCAGTTCATCGGCCGAACTGTCGGAGACGATGCGCCCCTCACTCATGAGTACAACCCTGTCCACATAACGGTGGAGCACATCCTCCAGGCGATGCTCAATAATCACAACGGCGGCTCCCGTCTGTCGGGCAATGGTATCAATCAGCTCAATAGCCTGCTTCCCTGTTGCCGGGTCCAGATTGGCCAGAGGTTCGTCGAAGAGAAGCACATCGACATCATCCACCAGAATTCCCGCCATAGATACCCTCTGTTTCTGTCCGCCGGAGAGTTCCGTAGGCGCGTGGCTGAGGTGGCTTTCCACATTCACCTTTTTTGCGGCCCGGAGCACCTCAGCGTGAAGCTCCGGTCCGGGGATGCAGTCATTTTCCAGGGCAAAGGCAATATCCTCTGCCACGGTCAGCCCTACAAACTGGGCATCAGAATCCTGCAGAACGGTTCCAACAGACTTGGAAATATCAAAAAGGCTCAGATCCCGGGTCTCCTGACCCTTGATCTTCAGGCTGCCCGTCATCTCCCCGGGGTAGGAAAAAGGAATGAGTCCGTTGATGCAGTGTACCAGCGTGGACTTCCCGCAGCCGGAAGGTCCGGCGATAAGGATCTTCTCTCCCTTGGAAATTTTCAGGTTGATGTCATGCAGCGTGGGGGCTGCCTGCGCATTATACTGAAAAGAAAAATTTTCAAATGAAATGATGGCTTCGCTCATAGTACTACTCCGGAAAATAAAATGAGAAACGCAAAGCCCCGAAGGTCGTTCGGGGCTTTATATGCAGGAACCTGGATTACTTTTCTTCCTTCAGGCTTCCCTTCTGGGGTTTTGCCTTTGCATAGACCCAGCAGAGCAGTCCGCCGACAATCAGTGTGGTAACGATATTTGCTGCAGCGCTTACCAGGCCCTGAATGAAGACCTTGTTTGCGGGTTCGGCATAGATGACGATGTCAAGCACGGGTGCAACCAGTGCCCAGCAGAGCAGATGGCCGGCAACAACGGCAATCAGGAAACGGACCATGTCCTTCTTTCCGAAAAGGCCGTCCCACAGGCGAACCTTCTTGGTGAGGATGCCGCAGAGCGCGCCGAAAACGCCGGAGGTGATGACCCAGCTCCACCAGACGCCCCAACCGGCAGACAGGTCAATGAAGAAGTGACCGATCAGGCCGACAAGAGCCCCGACGACAGGTCCGAACAGAGTGGCCATGAATCCCAGAAGACCGTACTGGATGGAAATCGTAACATTGGGAATCGGGCTCGGAATGGCTACGAAGCGGCCGAGAACAAAGAACAGGGCTGCCCCGATACCGATGGCAACGATGGATTTGACGGAAAACTTTCTCATTTTCATTCTCCTTAAAGATGGATTTTATTATAAGGCAAGATGCGCATATAATACAGATTTCAGATTCTTCTCAGGGTGATCTTCCAGCTGTTGCCTGTGCCGATACTGTAGGCCTTGGCAAAGCTGCCCAGATTGATGGCAACTGCCATCCGGTCCAGAGAATTCACGTAAACCAGCGGTTCACCGATTTTGACATCGGCAAAAGACCGGGCATACTTCATGGTATTGTGGAATACCAGGCGGGTATCATTGGCAATGGACACTTCTACGGTGTCACCTACCTGAAATCCCAGGCTTCGGAAAAGTTCGCGGGGAATGTTCGTCCACAGGCTGCCGAACCGGACATCCAGAATATCCACCGTACCGGAAACGGCAGAGTCGTTCTTTATGGGGGGAATCGTCGGCAAGGTTACGAGGCTTTCCGGAGAAATTTCCGGTCCGACTCCGGCAAAGTCAATGATGCCGGAAGCCAGCCTGGCACCCGTAAAGGCATAGACGTCTCTTCCGTGGAACGTGTAGCTCTCCTCGCTGCCCTTGAGTCGGTTGACACTTTCATCAATGATGCGGACCTCTGCAATGCCGAATCTCGACAAAACGTGCGTCAAAGCCCCGTTATCCGGGGTGACAATATACTGGCCGGTGCAGGCTTTTGCCACGATGCTTCTTCTGGCAGAACCTACGCCCGGGTCCACGACAGACACGAACACGCTGCCTTCCGGCCAATAAGACAACGTCTGCACCAGACGGTAGCTGGCATCCCAGATGTTGTAGGGTTCAATTTCGTGCGTCAGATCAAATACTTTCAGCTCCGGATTGACGGTATAGGCAACGCCGTACATGGCGCTTACAGCACCGTCCTGAGTTCCAAAGTCGGTTTGAAATATCAACGGTTTCATTATCAATTAATTCCTGATTTCTGTCAACAGTTGTTCCTGGCATTCCCGCTCAGAACAGAATCTTCAGTAACAGCGGCAGCGTAATCATACAGAGAATCGTACTCACCATAACCGATTCTGAAGCATACTCCGCGTCATGCCCGTACTGAATGGAGAGAGGGGTGATAATCGTCCCGACCGGGCAACCGGCCAACACCGTGCAGGAGAGAAGAAGCGGCAGGCTGTCCGTAAACATCCGCATAACGAAGAAGAGAATCACCGGACATATTATAAGTCTTTCCAGAGAAATAAGCCACAGTTTTCCGTCACCGAAGGCCTTGACCGGGTTGGTTTTCCCCAGGTTGGCACCGATAATAATCATGGAGAGGGGAACTGTACCCGCACCTATCGTGCTGAACAGGTCCTTCAGAAGCCGGGGCACCGGGGGATTCAGAATGAAAATCAGCAGTGACACCGCGGAAGCAATCAGCGGAATCGACACGATGTCCCTGAGTGTCAGCTTTGACTCACTCTTCCCCTGACAGAATCTCCAAACCCCGTAGGTATAGAGAATCAGATTAAAAGGAATGCAGCTCAGCCCTACATAAAACACAGCTTCGCTGCCGGAAATGGCCTGCACCACGGGAAGCCCGATGAAGAGGGAGTTTGTGATGGCCATAATCAGCTCCGGCTGGTTGCCCCTTCCCTGCTTTCTGGCAGGAATTGAGAAGATCCAGGCAAACACATAAATGGCAACTTCCAGAAACGTCAGAATAAGCAGCGTCAGCAGAAGTTGCCGGGTATCCATCTGCGGGCGGTCACCCAGGACGGAATTGATGATACTGGCCGTGATAAATACGTTCAGCAGCAGCGTGCTGGCGCCTTTAATGAAATCCCGACTCAGAAGTTCTTTCCGGGACATACCGTAGCCCACCGTCAGCAACACCGCAAAGACAAACATTTTAATCAGCAAAGCGGAAAAATCCATGTTCTCTCCTCAGCTGTCAATTCGGATCTTCATGGCGGCAAGTTTTCTCCTTGCCACGGCATCGTCGATTTCTGCAGGAACCTTCACCATACCGGGGGACAGCTCTTCCCTGTGCTCAATCAGGTATTTCACACTCAGTGCCTGAATAGCAAAGCTCATATCCATAATTTCTGCAGGGTGTCCATCGGCCGCAGCCAGGTTAACCAGTCTGCCTTCGGCAATGACAAAAATTGTCTTCCCATTGGGAAGCTCATAGGCCTGGATGTTGTGCCGCGCCTCCCAGGAACCGACGGCAAGGGTACGAAGTCCCGCCATGTCCACTTCTACGTCAAAATGGCCCGCATTGCAGACAATGGCGCCGTCCTTCATAGAGAGCATATGCTCCGTAGTAATAATCCCGTCATAGCCGGTCACCGTGCAGAAAATATCACCGATTTTCGCAGCTTCGTCCATCGGCATAACCTCGAATCCGTCCATCACCGCTTCGAGCGCACGAACCGGATCCGTCTCCGTGACGACAACTTTGGCACCCAGTCCCTTGGCCCGAAGAGTAACACCTTTTCCACACCAACCGTATCCGGAAATAACCACATATTTTCCGGCAACAATCAGATTTGTGGTACGCATGATGCCGTCCCACACGGACTGGCCGGTACCGTAACGGTTGTCAAACATATGCTTGCAGTCTGCATTGTTCACGGCAATCATCGGGAAGCGGAGTGTGCCTTCCCGCTCCATGTTCTCCAGACGATGGATTCCCGTCGTGGTTTCCTCGCAGCCGCCGATTACATTGTCAATCAGTTCCGGGAACTCCGTGTGCAGAAGATGCACCAGATCTCCTCCGTCATCAATGATGATATTGGGGCCGACCTTCAGTACTTCGCGCAGATTGTCGTCGTATTCTTCCATGGTGCAGCCGTACTGGGCAAACACTTCCAGTCCCGCTTTCACCAGCGCCGCAGCGACGTCATCCTGCGTAGACAGAGGGTTGGAACCCGTGACGTACATTTCCGCACCGCCGGCCTGCATGGCCAGGCAGAGATACGCTGTTTTCGCTTCCATGTGTACGGACAATGCCACCTTCTGCCCCTGATAGGGACGGGTCTTTGCAAATTCCTCATAGATTCCCTTCAGTACCGGCATATTCCGCTCAACCCAGCGGATCTTCATTTCCCCGGAAGGGGCCAGGCTCAGATCTTTGATTCTGCTCATTGCTTACTCTCCAGATATTCTTCCAAAGTAATTCCCCGGTCGGCTATTTCCCGGGCAACCGATTTTCCGACGTAGCGATAATGCCAGGGTTCATAGATGATCCCCGTCACCTCGGAGGTGCCGTTGGGATAACGGAGGATAAATCCGTAATCCGTGCAGTTTTTCATCAGCCAGCGCTGCGTATCCATCCACTCCTGCGTACTGTCCAGGCTGGGATAAAACTCGTCCACGATGTCCACAGCCAGCCCCGTCTGATGCTCACTGGTTCCCGGCCGAGCCACTTCTCTGGCAGCCGTCTCTTCCAGGAGTTCGTAAGGCGTCTGCATTTCCGCAATCAGACGTTCTACCTTATTGTCAAAAAGCTCCTGCTGGTATTCCTCCGTCCGATAGGCAGACAGGGGAACCGGCGCCAGGCCGGCATTGATGCAGTCCTTCAGCATTCGCTTCAGCCCGGCGGCAGCCCGCTCGTCCAGCATAACCGGATTGCCTCCGGCATCGGTCTTCCCGATGCTTACAAGGCGGGCATTCAGATTGTCCGGAACCGGATTCCAGGGATTGACAAGAACCAAAAGATCCTGCCGATCCTTTTCCAGCATGTCTGCCATAACCTGCCGGCGGTTTTCCTGTTCCTGCTGCTCTGCCGACAGTGCGGATACCCGATTGGATTCCCGCATATCCTGGGCGAAATGCTCTATGGTCATTTCCGTCTGTACAACATCCAGCCGGTCCTGCAGCTGCGTCTGTTCCTGCTCTCCCCGAATCCACAGAAATACTCCGGCCATCATCAGGAGGAGCAGCAGCACGACGAGCAGGAAAATGACGGCAATAATTTTTTTATTCTCCGTACTCTTCATGAATTCTTAAAGTCTTCATCAAATTTGTAGGAAAGGTCCTCTTTCCCGAATTCCAGCTTCTCCCCGAAGCCTTTGAGAATGCGGTGCACTGCCGGAATATGGCGCAGCAGCACCGCTGCCGCTGTCAGTACAGAGAGAATCAGGATAATCTTTTCATCGATAACGAGGACGGATACGGCAATCATAACAAAGGCCCCGGCAAAGGCCGCGAGCGGGAGCCGCTTCGTCCACAGGACCAGAATAAGCACCACTGCTGCCACAGCAATACCAATGGATTTGTCCATGAACATGCCGGCAACAATCAGCGGCATGACGGCATTGCTCCCCTTCAGAGAGTAGAACACCGGCCAAAGTCTCCCGATGACGATGCAGAAGCCGGCAAATGCACAGCCGATGGGGAAATGTTTTTTCACTGCCAGCAGCAGCCCGCCGATCAGAATCGGTATCAGGTCCTTGACGAGTTCCACTGCCAGAAGCATCAGTACACCCTTCCATCCGTAGATCCGCCGAAAATTGGAAATGAAGGAATTCCCCTTGCCCAGTTTCCGCAGATTCGTATGAAACACAAAATTGGAGGCCAGAACGAGCGTATCCATACTCCCGATACCGTAGGCGATGACTGCCGCAATCAGGAGCAGAAGAATATAGACGGCCATCAGGCTTCCTCGCCCTTCTGCCGAATAACCATACGAATCGGCGTTCCTTCCAGCCCGAAGACGGAGCGGATCTGATTCTCGATATATCTCTGGTAAGAGAAATGAAACAGTTCCTTTTTATTGCAGAAAATCACGAAATTGGGCGGTCTTATACCGGTCTGCGTCATATAATAAATCTTCAGACGGCGTCCCCGATCCGTAGGAGGCTGTACTCTGGCCTGCGCATCTGCCAGGACATCATTCAGCATACCTGTGGTAATACGCATGGAGGACTGGTCGTTAACAAAGTTGATCAGTTCAAAGAGGCGCTCCACCCGCTGTCCGGTAGCGGCAGAAATGAAGATGACCGGCGCATAGGACATGAAGCTCAGATCCCGCATCACATCCTTGCGCATTTTTTCCATGGTCCCGGTTTCCTTGTCCACCAGGTCCCACTTGTTCACAACAATAATGGATGCCTTCCCGGCTTCGTGCGCCAGGCCGGCAATTTTCGTATCCTGTTCGGTGACGCCTTCGCGGGCGTCAATCATAATCAGGCAGACATCAGCCCGGTCAATGGCCAGCTGTGCCCGCATGACCGAGAACTTTTCCACCCGTTCTTCCACCTTGCTCTTCCGGCGGATGCCGGCGGTGTCTATAAACACGTATTTCCCGTAAGAGTTCTCAAAGGCACTGTCCACGGCATCCCGCGTTGTTCCTGCCACATCGGAAACAATGACTCGCTTTTCTCCCAGAATCTGATTTACCAGGGAGCTTTTTCCCACATTAGGCTTGCCGATGACGGCAACTTTTATGGCGTCATTCTCTTCTTCCGACTCTTCGGCTTCCGGGAAATGGCGCAGACATTCGTCCAGGATTTCTCCGGTTCCGTGTCCGTGCACAGCACTGCAGCTGATCGGATCTCCCAGACCAAGTTCATAGAACTCATAGAGTGCCGGATCCTCCGGGCCGACGGAATCTGCCTTGTTCACCGCCAGCACCACCGGTTTTCGGGAGCGTTTGAGCATGTTTGCCACTTCCTTGTCCGCAGCGGTAACACCGGTGCGGATATCCGTCACCAGAATGATGACTGTAGCGGAATCGATGGCAATCTGTGCCTGTTCACGCATAAAGGCCAGAATTTCGCTGTCCGTGCTGGGCTCGATACCTCCGGTATCTACCATATCGAACTGCCTCCCGCACCATTCGGCAGGGGCATACAGCCGGTCTCTCGTGACCCCGGGGGTGTCTTCCACGATAGAAAGGCGCTGCCCTACCAGGCGGTTAAACAGCATGGATTTTCCTACATTCGGTCTGCCGACAATGGCAACCAACGGTCTGCTCATGAATAATGTTCTCCGTATTTTTCTGAAATGTCTTCTTCAAAGATACCGCACATGGCATCCAGAAGGGCAAAGCCGTCCTGTGCAACGGGAATCACGGGAACGCCCAGGGCTTCGGAAGCCTGTGCGAGGGTGATATCGTCCAGAAAATCCCGCTCCGAACGGCGAATCATATTCTGGGAGATGAGAACGGCACTGCCGAGGGGCTTCCCCTTCAGAGCGGCCGTCAGGTCCCGACCGGTAATCAGGCCGGAAACCGTGATGCTGTGCCCGAAGAAGTCATTCTCCACCGGCACAACCATTCCTCTTATTTTATCATATTTTGCCTGTGCTTTACAAACAAGTTTTTCCATCAGCGGGGCAGCAGCAACCCCGCAGGCAACCGTGAATTCCCGCACCTCTGCCGGTTCCTCCGACAGCCGGAGGGCAGAATCAAATTCTGTTTCCAGAAGGCGCAGCATACCTACGCCGTTTTCCAGCTGGGTATAGTCCTCATAGAACCCGTCTTCCGGCAGCTCCCTGCCGGACCGGAGATACAGTTCGTCTCCGCACCAGAATATCCGACTGCCGTATTTCTTCAGGCAGCGGTCTCCGAAGGCCGTGACCAAATCAATCGTTTCTCCCGCGTGTTCCTTCGTGAACGGCGTCAGCGGTGTCAGATTTTCCCTGTACTTCGTCAGCCCTACCGGGACAACGGAAACGCTGTTCACGCCGGGATACATCTCCGCCAGATCTTCCATGGTCCTCAGGAGCTCTTCTCCGTCATTCCAGCCGGGGCAGCAGACAATCTGGCAGTTCATGACGATGCCGTTTTCTGCAAATCTTTGCATGACGTCAATGCTGTCTCCCGCAGCGGGATTTCCCAGCATTTTCCGGCGCAGCTCCCGGTTGGTCGTGTGTACGGAAACATTCACCGGACTGATATGGAGATCAATGATTCTCTGAATCTCCCGACGGGACAGGTTCGTCAGCGTGATGTAGTTCCCCAGCAGAAAGCTGAGGCGGGCGTCGTCGTCCTTGAAGTACATGGTCGGGCGCATTCCTTCCGGCAGCTGGTCGATAAAGCAGAACACACAGCGGTTGGCGCAGGATCGGGGTCTGTCCATCAGATAGGTCTCAAAATCCAGACCCAGATCGCCGCCTTCCGGCTTTTCCACATGATAGGAACCGCTCTGAAACACCACATCCAGTGAGCAGTCATAGGCGAAGTATTTATAATCCAGGACATCCCGGATATCATTTCCGTTGATGGAAAGCAGAACATCCCCTTCCCGGATGATTCCGAAGAGGGGAGAATTCTTGTCAATCGATTTTACTCTGTTATTTGTCATAAAAAACAGAAAAGGGAAGAGCCGCTGCTCTTCCCTTTATCCTTTATCACTCTTCGACATCGAGCACCTGACGGCCGTTGTACTTGCCGCAGGCCTTGCATGCATGGTGAGGCATGCAGAAAGCACCGCAACTGGGGCACTTTACCAATGCGGGAGGGGTGAGCTTCCAGGTGGAAGAACGCCTCTTGTCACGTCTCTGGCGTGATACTTTTCCTTTTGGGACTGCCATGTTTTATTCCTCCTGACTTATAAGCTGCTGCAATACAGCGAATCTTGGATCTACTTCATTTTGCGGAGCGCTGCTCTGGAGCCCTTCACAGTCCTCTCTGCACAGGAATTTTGTTTCCATGTCCAGAATAAAGCAGGTGGCCATGATTTCGCTCACGTCTACTTCACCGTTTTCAATAAGGTAGAGATTCGGGTCGTCACCGGAATCTTCCTCAACGAGGATAACGTCCACTTCTGTTATCTTCTCGCTTTCGAATTCAGCTCCACAACGATCACAGATGCAGAGCATCTCTGCCGTAACTGAACCCTCCAGGTGAAGTACGCCGGCTTCGTTATAAACCCGGCCCTGAGCAAACGGGGCAGATTCATACGCGCTGACCTGGGGAAAATCCAGATTGTCTTCGCTCAGCTCACACTCAAAAGAGAGGGATGAACCTGGCATTTCTATGATTTTTCTGAGATCAAGACGCATAGGCACCTCGCACAATTGCCTAAGTATTATAGTAGACTCGCAAGTGCTTGTCAACACTAAAATTGCGTTGTATAATCACAGACGATGAAAGAAATTACGGTAAAAAAGAATGACGCCGGGCAGCGGTTCGACAGATTCGTCGGCAAGTCTGTACCGCTGCTGCCGGACTCCCTGCTGCAGAAGTATATCCGCCTGAAGCGCATCAAAATCAACGGCAAAGGCGCCAAGAGAGATACGCGTCTGCAGGAAGGAGACGTGCTCCAGCTCTATATCAACGATGAGTTTTTCGAAAAGCCCCGGGAGGAAAATTCCTGGCGAAAAGTGGGTACCCCCCGGCTCACCGTTGTCTATGAGGACGAAAATATCCTCCTGGCAGACAAAAAGCCGGGCGTCCTCTGCCACAGTGCCGGTACCTGGGATTACAATACGCTTATTGCCAACGTTCAGGCCTATCTTGCCCAGAAGGGCGAATGGAAGCCCCGCGAAGAAAATGCGTTCGCCCCCGCGCTCTGCAACAGGATTGACAGAAACACGGGGGGCATCGTCATCGCTGCCAAGAATGCGGAAACGCTCCGGATTATCAATGAAAAAATTCGGGATCGGGAGATTGAAAAGTATTATCTCTGCGCCGTCCGCGGCCGTCCGGATCCAAAGGAAGGGAAGCTGGAGAACTATCTCTTCAAGGATGCCGTGAAAAATCAGGTATACGTGAAAAAGGCTCCGGAGCCCGGAGCCAAGACTGCTGTTACCTATTATAAAACGCTGACGGCCAAGGGTTCTCTCAGTCTGGTGGAATGCCGGCTGGGAACCGGCAGAACGCACCAGATTCGCGTTCAGATGGCCCATGCGGGCTGGCCGCTCCTCGGAGACGGGAAATACGGCTCCGAAAAGTTCAATAAAGGGTATGAAGAATCCTCGCAGGCACTGTATTCCTATCGGCTCTGCTTTGACTTCCCCACAGACGCAGGCATCCTGAACTACCTGAAAGGCCGGGAATTCAGAGTGGAATCCGTGGATTTTGCAGAGAAGTACTTTGGCTTCACCTGGAATTGAGCAGTTGCCCCCGACCGTCGATTTCCTGACCCGGCAGACAGCGCTCATTGTAGATTTCCTTCAGTTCTTCCAGATTCTTCTGCTCCTGTAAAACCCCGTAATATCTGAAAAAAGCATTGCATACGCCGCCGGTCAACTCTTCCGGCGGTGTTTTTCTGCCCGTTTCCAGAAGCACGCCGGTTGCCGTATCCGCTACGGATACCGGCAGTTCTTCCGCATTCAGATTGATGCCGATCCCCAGAACGGCAAAGTATTCTGCATCCCGGAAGTGACCTTCTGTGAGGATACCGCAGAGCTTCCGGCCGTTATGCAGAATATCATTGGGCCATTTGATTTCCGTCTGCAGATTGCAGACGCTGCGGAGCGCGTCAGATACCGCAAGGGCGGCAACCGGCGTAATCAGGGAAGCGTCCTCCGGAGAGAGCAGTGGCCGAAGAATCAGGCTGAATGTAAGATAATCTCCCGGACGGCCGTTGACGGTATCCCAGGTCCGCCCCAGTCTGCCCCGCCCGGCAGTCTGATTTTCAGCAATCACGAGTGTCCCCTCTTCCGCTCCGCCGATGCCCAGCTCCTTGGCCCGGGCATTGGTAGAGGAAAGAGTTTCATGAAGGTCAACGCTGCGGAGAAATCCGCAGCGTTGTTTTAACAGTTCCGTATCAAAAAACATCAGCCGAAAACGGAGAGCAGGAAGCCTGCCGCGATGGCAGAACCGATGACGCCGGCCACGTTCGGACCCATGGCATGCATCAGCAGATAATTCGTCTTGTTGTACTTTCTGCCCACATCCTGAGATACTCTCGCCGCCATAGGCACCGCGGACACGCCC
>JAZLHH010000058.1:0-32340 GCA_045616745.1 Candidatus Limivicinus sp.
AGATAGAATTATTGCTGACTGTGTTAGAGCTGCGATAAAAGGAGAGAAAATAGCAGTTCGTAACCCGTATTCGACAAGGCCTTACCAGCATGTCCTTGAACCGGCAGCAGCATATTTATTGATAGCCGCCAACCCGAATAATGCGGGTTGCTATAATGTAGGCCCTGATGACATTGATTGTTATGAAACAGGAAAGCTTGTAGATACTTTCGTCAAGTACTGGGGCCAGGGAATCAGCTGGATTAATACTTCAGATGTGGGCCCACACGAAGCTAACTTTCTAAAACTTGACAATTCAAAATTAAAGAGAGCTTTTGGATGGAATCCCACTTGGAATCTTGAAAAAGCAGTTGAGAAAACAGTTGAATGGTATAAAACATGGCAGGAAAACGGTAATATAAGTAAATGTATGGATGACCAGATAAAGGAGTTTTTATATGTCTGAATGGAGAAATGAAGCAGAAGCTAGGGAACAGATAAAAAATCTCGTGGCAGAGTATTACCACGATTTCAAAGAAAACAATGCAGAATTTAATCCCGGTGACAGAATAGATTATGCATCCCGTGTTTATGATGAAAAGGAGATGCAGGCGTTGACAGATGCAACTCTGGACTTTTGGCTGACAACAGGCAGATTTGCAAATCAGTTTGAGAAGGAGTTCGCTAAGTGGATCGGAGTTAAATATGCACATATAGTTAACAGCGGTTCTTCTGCAAATCTCATTGCATTCTCTGTGCTGACGGCACCTGAGCTGGGAGAAAGACAGATAAAACGCGGGGATGAAGTGATTACAGTTGCTTGCGGCTTTCCCACTACTGTTACTCCAATACTACAATATGGTGCAATACCAGTCTTCGTTGATGTTACGATTCCCCAATACAACATTGATGTAACAAAACTTGAAGCAGCTCTTTCAAATAAGACAAAAGCTGTGATGATTGCTCATACTCTGGGAAATCCGTTTAATATCAAATCTGTTAAGGAATTTTGTGAAAAACACAATCTCTGGTTGGTTGAGGACAACTGCGATGCTCTCGGGTCAAAGTATACTATCGACAGTGAGACGAGGTTTACCGGAACCTGGGGAGACATAGGAACGTCCAGCTTTTACCCACCTCACCATATGACAATGGGTGAAGGCGGATGTGTTTATACGAACGACGGTCTGCTGAACAAGCTTATCCTCTCATACAGAGACTGGGGAAGAGACTGTATCTGTTCTTCCGGCCATGACAACATGTGCGGCCAAAGATTCGACGGTGATTTCGGCGAATTGCCTCATGGATATGATCACAAATATGTATACAGCCACTTCGGATACAATTTAAAGGTAACCGACATGCAGGCTGCCGTTGGCTGTGAACAGTTGAAGAAATTCCCGTCGTTTATTGAAAAACGCAAGCATAACTGGCAGAGACTGCATGACGATTTAGAAAGCATCGGTGATAAGATTGTTCTTCCGGAACCTGCCGAGAACAGTGACCCGAGCTGGTTTGGTTTCTTAATTACAGTGAGAAATGGAGACCGCAATAAGATTACAAAGTATATAGAAGATCACAATATTCAAACCCGACTTCTGTTCAGCGGAAATTTGACCAGACACCCGTGCTTTGACCAGATTCGCGGAACCGATGCATACAGAGTTGTCGGAGACTTGTCTGCTACAGATCAAGTAATGAATAACAGCTTTTGGGTCGGCGTATACCCGGGAATGACAGACGAGATGATTGATTATATGGCGAAAGTTATCATTGAAGCCGTTAATGCGTAAAAGGAGAATGCAATGAAAATCAGGATGGCCGATTATGTCGCCGAATTTTTAGCTGATAAAGGTGTAACAGACGTCTTTAGTGTGGTTGGTGGCGGTGCGATGCATCTTAATGATGCATTTGGACACAATGCCAGACTTAAAGTTACCTACAACCATCATGAGCAAGCTTGTGCTATGGCGGCAGAAGCTTATACAAGGCTTGATAATAAAATTGCTGCTGTATGTGTGACAACCGGCCCCGGAGGAACAAATGCTCTTACTGGCATCGTTGGCGGATGGCTTGATTCTATTCCCATGTTTGTAGTTTCAGGCCAGGTCAGATATGACACCACAGCCAGATATGGAATGCAGTTTACTGAAGGGTTATTTCTTCGTTCACTTGGTGATCAGGAATACGATATTGTAAAGTCAGTAGAACCTATGACCAAATACGCGGTCATGATAGAGGATTCTACGACAATAAGATATCACTTGGAAAAAGCATGGCATTTAGCAACCACAGGCAGGCCTGGCCCTGTATGGATTGATATTCCTGTCAACTTTCAGGGAATGCAGATAGAGACGGATGAGCTGGAAGGTTATGACCCTGCTGAAGACGATGCAATGCTTCCAACTGCAGTATCACAAGAAACGGTGGATAGCGTTATAGAACAGATCAAGAATGCTAAGCGTCCCGTTATGTATGCGGGCTATGGTATCAGGTTGTCTGGCGGATACGAGGCATTTCGTTCTGTTATTGAGAAACTTAACATTCCAATTATCACATACTGGAATGCAATTGATCTTCTAGAAGATGAGCATCAGCTTTATGTTGGCCGTGCAGGCAATATGGGTGATAGAGCAGGAAACTGGGCCCAACAGAATGCGGATTTGATTCTGGCAATAGGAACCAGACTTTCAACCCGTCAGGTAAGCCTCAATTGGAAGACTTGGGCAAGAGAAGCAAAGACCATAATGGTAAATATAGATCCGGCAGAAGCGAAGAAGCATACACTTCATGATGTGGAATCCATTTGGGCTGACGCAAAGGATTTTCTTGAAAAGTTGGATGATACAATAGAAGAAAAGGTCTTTAACGGGGAAGACTGGTTATCTAAGACACAAGAGTGGAAGAATAATTACCCTGTTGTAACAAATTATCAGAAAAACGAGTATCCGCTTGTAAATGTTTATGCAGCTTTTGATTATATTAGTTCAAAATTATCTGAAAATAGTCTGACAGCCGTATCAAATGGAGCATGTTGTGTTGCAGGCCATCAGACCTGGCATATTCAAAAAGGCAGTCGGTTTGCGAATAATAATGCTATAGCATCAATGGGGTACGGACTCCCAGCGGCGATAGGAACGTGTATTGGTGGCGGGAGGAGGGAAACAATCTGTCTTGAAGGTGATGGCAGTATCATGATGAATCTGCAGGAACTTCAGACAATTATAACTAACAAACTTCCAATAAAGATTTTCCTTGTAAATAATTCGGGATACCAGTCTATTCGCATTACGCAGACTAATCTGTTTAATAAAAACTATGTGGGTATTGGCCCCGATTCAGCGGATGTTTCGTTCCCTGATTTTTCAAAGATTGCAGATGCCTTCGGTTATAAATATTACGCAGCTCATACTAACGATGAAATGCGAAAAGTAGTTGATGAAGCCATGGCCATAAATGGACCACTTTTCGTAGAATTGTTTACTGGGACTGAGCAGGTATGGGAGCCTAAGAGCAGTGCCAAGAAGCTGCCTGATGGTTCACTGACCAGTCCACCTCTTGAAGACTTGGCTCCATTCCTTCCTAAGAAAGAACTTAAGGAAATTATGTATATACCACTTCTGGATGAATAGGAGACTTAAAATGGAAAAAACTTATCTGTTAGATTGTACACTACGAGATGGCGAGTATATATTAATGAGTGGAAGTTTGGCGAAGAAGCTATAAAGACAAGGAGATTATCAAGAAACTCTCATTGTTAATTTTTCCAGCTTTGCATCTAAACATGGAGAAATAGTAGATAACTCTGGCGTGATGCTTATTAAACTTCTGCCGGTTGTTGGGGTTGGGAAGATTCTGCTGGCAGGTTTAGACGGATTTAGCAGTGCGGCAAATTATGCTAGCGATAAATTGGAACATATCTCCACGGATATAGAAAACGGGATGAACAAATATCTGAGGAAATAGAATATGCAACAAAGATAACAGAAATAGAATTTATTACTCCCAGTATAAATGTTTTTAAATAAATGGACTATATTTTCTAACCGTGATATAATACTGATATACAACAATAGAGGTATTAATCATGGGAAGAAAAGCATCCACAATTACATTGAGTTCTGAAGATAGAACTTTTCTTGAATCACAAACCAAAGCAAAAACAATTCAAGCACAGACTGTTGAAAGAGCCCGGATACTGCTTTTAAAAGCAGATGGGTTTTCCGTTGATGCAATTGCGGACAAAACAGATCTGAACCGCAAAAGCGTTATGCTTTGTATCAATAAATATCTCGATGGAGGAGTTGAAAACGCCCTGTACGATGCTCCCGGTCGCGGACGCAACGCAGAGATAACCGATGACGAAAAAGCATGGGTTATAAACATTGCTTGCCAAAAACCGGTTGATCTTGGTTACTCAGCAGAAGTATGGACACGAGCACTGCTCACAAAACACATCAATAAGTATGCCGAAGAAGCCGGTCACATTAGGCTTGCAACCATCAGCCAGTCTAAGGTTAGAGCTATTCTTGACGTTGCAGATATTAAGCCTAACAAAATGACTTATTACTGCGAGAATCGTGATCCTGACTTTGATCAGAAGATGCATAACGTCCTTCTTGTTTATAAGCAGCTTTCCATGCAGTTTGACGAGTCCGGGAACCTCATACCATTTGATGAAGATTCGCAGATTGTCCATGTGTTGTCTTATGACGAAAAGCCAGGGATACAGGCAATCGCAACAACTTCGGATGATTTGGCACCTGACGAAAAGCATAGTACATTCAGCCGCGATTATGAATACAAACGACTTGGCACAGTTTCACTTCTTGCAGGAATAGATCTTCAAACAGGTGAAGCGATACCGCTTGTAAGCAACACGCATAACAGCAATGATTATATAAACTTCCTCAAGATGCTCGATAAGAAGTATCCTAAGAAAGATAAAATCCGTTTGATACTTGATAATTTAAAGGTTCATACTTCCGATGAAGCACGGAAATATTTGGCAACAGTTCCCGGCAGATTTGAATTCGTATTCACGCCAAAACATGGTTCATGGCTGAATCTCATAGAAGGCTTTTTCAGCAAACTCACTCGGCAATCGCTCAGGGGCATTCGAGTAAAAACAAAAGAGGAATTAATTGATCGAATCTATAAATATTTCGATGAGGTAAATGAATCTCCAGTTGTTTATCGTTGGAAATATAAGCTTAACGAAATAGCTGCAGATGAAGATGTTGTGGTCGATACATTACCAATTAAAAAGTCCAGTTAATTAATGACGGTTATACTAGAGGGTGATGTTGAAAGAATATATGAGTATTATGGCGTCGGGTTTGAAAAAACTTGTGGGTGGTAGCGCAAATGGAGGTATTCAAAGATGATACGTAGAAATATAAAAAGAGCAGTCATAACTGGACCAACAGGAACAATAGGTACAGCGCTTTGTCAGAAGTTAATAGACGAGGGGATTGAAACATATGCTATTGTTCGGCCTGATAGCAAGAGAATAGAGGGTATTCCCAATGGTGTGAATATAATCAGATGTGATGCATCGGAATTAGCGAATCTTAAGCTAATGATTAACGAGGCGGATGCTTTTTTTCATTTAGCCTGGGCACATACCATTGGACCGGGCAGAAATGATATGCCCTCACAGATAAAAAACATACAGTATTCAATAGATGCCGTTCACGCAGCATCGGAATTGGGTTGCAAAATCTTCATCGGTGCAGGTTCACAGGCAGAATGTGGAAGAGTAGAAGGCCTGATAAAGCCCGATACTCCCTGCTTCCCAGAAACAGGTTACGGCATGGCGAAACTATGTGCAGGCCAAATGACAAGAGTTGAATGCGAAAAATTTGGAATAGAGCATGTATGGATACGAGTACTGTCAATTTATGGTCCTAATGATGGACCTGCCACAATGATCAGTACAACTATCAGAAAATTGCTAAATGGAGAAAAACCGGCACTGACAAAAGGGGAACAGATGTGGGATTACTTGTATTCTAAGGATGTTGCGAACGGCTTTTTCTGCGCAGCTGTGTCCGGGAAAAACAATGCTGTTTATCCTTTGGGAAGCGGACAGGCCAGACCATTGCGGGAATACGTTGAAATCTTGCGCGATGTAATAGACCACGGTTTACCAATCGGATTTGGTGAGTTGGATTACTCCCCAAATCAAGTGATGTTTCTTCAGGCGGATATTAGTTCATTACAATATGATACGGGCTATAATCCCAACTATTCATTTGAGGATGGAATAAAAGAGACAATTGGCTATGTTCTAGGCCATCTGCAGTTCTAAAACAGCTTACTTCTCAAAAGGAGATATAACAAATGATATATATATATGGGCCGGCGTACGCTTCGTCATCAAATGGAATAAAATGCATGTATTATCTTGCTTGTACTCTGCTGAAGAACGGTATAGAAACAAGATTTGTTTGCTGTGATGATAATCCAACATCATACGGTGGAATTAATCCCGAACATTTCTTCCTTTATAATAATTGCAAATTTGAATTAACAGATGATGATATAGCATTATATACAGATGTGGTAAACGACAATCCATTAAATGCAAAAAGAATCATTAGGTGGCTATGTAACAAGCCATATGTGTTAACCGGGGACGGAATAAATTATGGAGACAATGAACTTGTTATAAGTTATTCAACAATAATTAATTCGAGATTACCACAACTGTTTGTTCTTGTTGACGAAAGGAAACTATTTGAGTCAATCAAGCATAATACGAAAAAAGATAATAAATCCGTGTGTGTTTATTTTGGGAAAGTACATGAAAGAGAATTAAGGGCATCTAAAAATAAGTTAGAATCAATTCTTAAAGACTTTGAAAGAATCAATGTAATAACAAGGCAAATGCCACAAAATCATAAAGAGACACTGCAATTGCTGGCGAGTTCAGAACTCCTTATCTCGTTTGACCCACTTACCAATTTGAACTATGAATCAACATTACTTGGCACACCGGTTCTTTTGATGGATGATACCTATGGGATAAAAAATATTACATTTAATGTAAATGATTCAGGGTTTGTTTATGATTATGAAGACTATATGAACGCAAGAAAGGACATTAAAGAAGTATACAAAGATTATTGCAGATATTTGGATAATCAAGAAAAAATAATCTGTGAAAGTGTTTTGCGTTACATAAAAATGCTCGAGAACATCAGTCAAAATGAAACTGACAGAGAGAAGAATAGTGTTCTCAATGAAAAACTAATGATTGATGATTTGGTTTTTTATCGCAGTATGAGTAATGAACAATTTTCAAACATTGATTATCAATTTCAAATACCAAAGGCTATATTAAAACTTTTGGTTGAAAGTGGAGCAGAAATTGACAATCGTATGAAGAATGGCAGAGAACTGTATTATAAAATACCAGGAGATCTTACAATTCCTGAATTATTTTTTTTGATTGTCAGACGTGTCAAAATAGCAATTTGTTCATTATTAAACGGCAAACACTAAGACGTAAGACCACAGCACCACCTGGAACAGGCACCAGTTGCTGTACCTCTATTCTGCTTTAAAAAGCAGTGCCACACAGAAGAATACCTCCGTGCATGAGAAACGGATGGAGAAAACAGCGATGGCAAAAAACAGGACATTATTAGCATGATGATTTATCCAATGGAGAGATATAAGAAGTTGATGAAGAGCATATGAAAAAAATCTTCAAATTTCAAAAAGGAAGACTGTCAACCTTTGTATATCCCTATAAAGTGCTTTTTGTCAAATTACTCAGGAAAATAAAAGGATGGGGTCGGCGTTTCCTTCCTGTAGTAAAAAGAAAGCCTTATATTTCCGAATGCAACACAGTGATGAAGAATGACTTCAAATTCAGTATTCTGACACCACTCTACAATACCGACCCCAAAATGCTGAAAGCTATGATTCGGTCGGTACTCCGTCAAAGTTACAGTAACTGGGAACTCTGCCTGGCAGACGGCAGCGATGAGGAACACCTGCATGTCGGGGAAATTGTCAAAGGTTTTCAGGATTCCAGGATTAAATACGTCAAAACAGAAAACAAGGGGATTTCCGGGAATACCAACGTTTGTCTGAGTCTGGCAACGGGGGATGTCATCGCTATGTTGGACCATGACGATTTGTTGCATCCTTCGGCACTGTTCCGCATTGCTGAAGTAATGGAACGGACGGGCGCGGATTTCGTTTACACGGATGAGAATACATTTCGGCGCAGACCACAGGATGCTTGTTGCCCAAACTACAAACCGGATTTTTCTCCGGATTTACTGAGATCGTATAACTATATCTGCCATCTTTCGGCTTTTAAGAGAGAACTGCTGGAGAAGGCTGGGGCGGAATGGTACAGTGAGCTCGACGGCAGCCAGGACTATGATATGGCTTTCCGCCTGACGGAAAAGGCAGAAAGAATTGAACACATACCGGAAGTGCTGTATTTCTGGAGAGCTTCCCGTAATTCCGTGGCGTCCGGTGCAGAGGTGAAGCCATACTGTATTACGGCTGCAAAAAAAGCCATTGCGGCTCATATGGAGAGAATCGGACTTGTTGGAACGGTAGAAGATGCAGCGGTTGCATCCACATATAGAATCCAGTATACAATTATTGGAAATCCGATGATTTCCATTGTGATTCCCAATAAGGATCACATCGAGGATCTGAAAAAATGCATTGAATCCATTCAGCAAAAATCCACCTGGAAGAATTATGAAATTATAGTATGTGAAAATAACAGTACGGAAGCGGAGATATTTCAGTACTATAAAACATTGGAAGATGTCAAAGTTTTGAAATATCAAGGGGATTTCAATTACTCCAGAATCAACAACTTTGCGGCAACGGGAACGAGGGGAGAGTATCTTCTCTTCCTGAACAATGACACGGAAGTAATCAGCCCGGACTGGATGGAGCAGATGCTGATGTTTGCCCAGCGGAAAGATGTTGGCGCTGTGGGAGCAAAGCTGTATTATCCGGATGACACCATCCAGCATGCCGGAGTTGTAATCGGAATAGGAGGAATTGCAGGACACTGGAATTCAAGACGTCCCAGAAATTATCCGGGATTTATGGGGAGGGCTATCCTGACGCAGAACTTCTCTGCAGTTACCGGAGCTTGCCTGATGGTTTCCAAAGAGAAATTCCTGGAAGCAGGCGGATTTGACGATAAACTGGCGGTAGCCTTCAACGATATAGATTTTTGCCTGAAGCTCAGAGAGAAAGGATTCCTGAATGTTTGGACTCCCTATGCAGAACTGTATCACTATGAGTCTAAAAGCCGTGGGGCGGAAGATACCCCAGAAAAATATGAACGATTTTTAAGGGAAAGTGAATTTCTGAAGAAACGATATCCGCATTTGTTTGAAATTGGGGATCCCTACTACAACAGAAATCTGCCATTGAAATATTTGTGAAGAAAGTAAGAAATAAAGGCAGGCAGGAGGATGTACTCCTGCTTGCCTTTATTCTTTTGTTAGCATATAATATATTGAATTATTGTGTGCATAAGAGACAGAAAAATGATTGACAGAAACCAAAGATCCTTAAAAAAAATCAATATCATCAGTGATGCAGTTCTTGTATTTATCTCCTATCTTGGAGCTATGTGGATTCGATACAGCCTGATGAACGGAAGCATGACGGTAAATCCTTATGATGGGAAGTATCTGATTACAGTAGCCGCATTGTCAGTTGCGGTGTCAGTGGCATATCAGGCAGTGCATTCCAGTTACCTTTCAATGATCGGTGTGACGGCCGGAGGTACCCTCGCAATTATGGCTATGTTTTTTTTATCCAGAGTTACGGAATTCTCCCGCTGGTCGCTGGTGATTTTCTTCATTCTTTCCTCTTTACTGGTGGTTGCGAAGCATGCTTTGGGGCATAGAATTGTTGCCAACGATGCTGCACTGGGAAACGGGAAGCGGGTAATAGCGGTAGCCGGAGGTGGAATCACAGCCGAGCAATATAAAAAAGAAGCAGGAAAAGAGTATCCTTCGTATACCTTCAGAGAATATGAAGAAGATGCGTCCGTGGACGAAATAGTTATCGCTTTGGAACCGGAAGAAATGCACCGGGTTCCTGAAATCCTGTCCTTTGCAGACAAGGAAGGAATTCACGTCTCCATGGTTCCCTTCTTCAGCGAATATATTCCAACACATCCGGAAATAGAAACCGTTGGGAAGACAAAGCTCATCAATCTGCGGGCAACACCGCTGGATAATATCGGGAACGCTTTCCTCAAGAGAATCGTCGATATTGTCGGCGCGTTCTGTATGCTGCTGATTTTATCGCCGCTGATGCTGGCGACAGCACTGGGAGTTAAAATCTCTTCCCCGGGACCGGTTTTCTTCCGGCAGGAAAGAGTGGGAAAGGATAAAAAGCCTTTTTACATGCTGAAATTCCGTTCCATGCGTGTAAACGCTGAAGAGAATACTGCATGGTCCACAAACGCAGATCCGCGCAGAACGAGGTTCGGATCTTTTATCCGAAAATACAGCATTGACGAACTGCCGCAGCTCATTAACGTACTGAAGGGGGATATGTCTTTAGTCGGACCGCGGCCGGAGATTCCCTTTTATGTGCGGCAATTCAAAGAGTCAGTGCCTCTGTATCTGGTTCGGCAGCAGGTTCGCCCGGGAATGACGGGCTGGGCGCAGATTCACGGACTCCGGGGAGACACTTCTATTGAAAGTCGGGTGGAGTATGACATCTGGTATATCGAGAACTGGAGTCTGAGCCTGGACCTGAAGATTTTACTGGCAACGGTTTTTAAAGGGAAGTTCAAGAACGAAGAACAATAAGCGATTTCAGGGGGAAAAATTTTTGAAAATTTCAGGAAGACTGTTTCGATACCGGTACATAGCAGCAATTCTGTTCATATGCATCGTTGTTGCTTTGAATATTAACGGATCTTCTGTGGCTTGCTGGGACTATGCCGTAGAGCTTCCGGAAACGGGGGTGCTGTTTGGAACTCCCCGTTCAGTCAGAAGTGATGAATGGGCATGCTTCACACCAATGATTTTTTCTCAAAGCTTCGGAAACGACCCCTGGAGCGTTATCAGCCATATCATTCGCGGAACAGCAACCGATACGGCTGTTGTCTACGGATTGCCGGCAAATGATTTCTACAGTATTTTCTTCCGACCGTTTCTTAACGGATTTCTGCTCTTGGGAAGAGAGCGCGGTCTGGCCTTCTTTTGGAGCTCCAGAACGGTAGTCCTTTGGTTGGTATGGTTTGAACTGTTTCGTCTAATCACTGAGGATGACAGAGCGGCTTCTTATATCGGAGCTACACTGACGCTGTTTGCCCCGGTGGTTCAGTGGTGGTTTGCCATCAACGGGTTGGTGGAAATGCTGATTTTCGGTGCAGGTGCAGTAGTCCTGACGGATTGCTTTTTCAAAGGCAGTCATATTTTTCGGAAAATTCTCTGCCTGACAGGGATTGTTGTATGTGCTTTGGGTTACATTTTAACTTTTTATCCGGCATGGATGATCCCGCTGTTCTGGATGTTTGTTGCATTGGAAATCTGGGTAATTATCAAGAACTCGGTGAAACCGAAAGAAAATGTGCTTAAGAAATCTGACTGGATTATGGTTTCAGCAGGATTTTCGGTGTTCATTTTGCTGACAGCCATGTTCTTTCGGCAGCATATGGATACTGTTAAAACCGTACTAAATACTGCCTATCCAGGGAAAAGAGTAAGCTTGGGTGGAGATGCCGGAAACAGACTGTTTTGGCAATACGGGAATTTGACATCTTCATTTGTCGAGAGAAACGTTCCCGGCAATACATGTGAGTATGCCGTGGTTCTTGATTTTTTCCCCTTGGGAATCATCCTTTGCCTGACAGCTATGATTCGGGAGAAAAAAGCAGATCTGTTCAGTATCTGCATGATGTTTTTTTCCCTTTTTACAGCTGCCTATGGCATTCTGGGTTTCCCGGAGCTATTGGCGAAGGTTTCCCTTCTTTCTTACAGCACCGGTCACAGGACAATGCAGGTAATCGGTTTCTCTAACTTGCTTCTGCTTGCCAGAGGACTGCACCTGCTGAAAACCACGGGGGAATTCAGAAAAACAGTTGTGGAAGCAGGAACATTTGCAGTCCTTTCTGTTTTTTTCTGCAGGATGGCATCGGGAGAATATATTTCTCTACACAAAGCGGAATTTTTTGCAGCTGTAATATTTGCAGCAGTACTGTGTTTGTTGCGCCTGAAAAAACACCCAAAGCTCACAGCACTGGCTGTTACCGCAGTGGCTGTATGCGCCGGTGCATTTGTCAACCCCATTCAGTTGGGCGATGCCGGCATATATGAAAGCCAAATCGGGAAAGAGATTCTGGAGATTACAGAATATGACTCGGAAGGTTTGTGGCTGGTTGACTCCATGGGCTATCCTTATAATAATCTGCCGATTCTCTTCGGAGCACCGACGGTTAATTCTACGAGCGTCTATCCGAATCTGGAGCTATGGAGAAAGCTGGATCCGTCCGGGACGTACGATATTATTTATAACCGATATGCTCACATTACAGCGGAAATTATACC
This sequence comes from Candidatus Limivicinus sp., assembly GCA_045616745.1. GTDB lineage: Bacteria > Bacillota > Clostridia > Oscillospirales > Oscillospiraceae > Limivicinus. The sequence continues at coordinate 12,546 of JAZLHH010000058.1, forward strand.
TGAAGGACAGGAAAACGGTTATTTTCATGAGATAAGCGCCGACCAGTTTGCAGTGAAAATGAGCGTGAAAGAGGCAAAAGAATTACTGAATGTCCGGTATATTCTGTCGGACAGGAGTGACCTGGATACTTGGAAAGAAAAGGGAAATGTTACTATTTCCCTGCTTGCTACTACAGACAGGTACTGCATTTACCGTATCGAATGACGAATCAAAGTGAAAAGAGAATATCACAGAAAAAGGATTCCCATATCCTGGTGACTTCCAGAAGCTTTATTCCTTCCGTGCTTCTGTTGGCAGAAGCGCCCCTGAAGGAGCTCCAAACGCAGGGAAAGATTTCTTGTTGTTTTGCAAAAACGGCGGGGCTTACCGAGAAACGCCTGAATCAGGCGGATGTCGTGATTTTCGTTCGGGGTTTTTCAGACTATGAGCTGCTTTGCCAGAGGAAAGCGGAAGAGGCCGGAAGACGGACTGTTTATATTCTGGACGATGATCTGCCGGATATCCCCTCGAGCATACAGAGTGCCGACCTCTATACGGAGCATACCCGGGAGAATATCCGGGAGATGATCCGGACAAGCAGCCTTTTCCTGACCCCCAGCAGAAATCTGCTGAAAAAATACGGGAATCTGGCGAAAAGAGCAGAGCTGATTGAAGAACCCTCTCTGGCTGATCGGATGTCAGAAAAAGAACCTTCCAGGAAGATTATCATCGGCTTTGCCGGTTCCGTTGACAGAACCGGGGATCTGAACAGCATTCTGACCAAAGCGGTGGAGAACACCATGAAGAAATTCGGAGACCGGGTCACCTTTGAATTCTTCGGAGGAAAACCGAGCTTTGCGGATATATACGGTTTCCGACATATCCCATATACGGAATCCTACAGAAAATACTGTGAAACCATGGCGGGCCTGCACTGGGACTTTGCTCTGGCGCCTATGCCGGAAACGGAGTTCCATAGGTATAAGCACTACAACAAATATATTGAATATGCAGGCTACGGCATTCCGGGCATTTATACCGATTGCGAGCCCTACGTCTGGGCAGTTCGTGACGGAGAGAACGGAATCCTCTGCCAGAATACCGATGAGGCCTGGACGGAAGCTATCACCATACTGATTGAGGATGAAGCATTGAGAAAAAAACTGGCAGAGAATTGCCGGAAGGAAGCCGAAGGGAAATATTCTCTGACAACCTGCGCTGACAACTACCGAAAACTGCTGGAAAGCATGGAACCCGGGGGAAAATACAATCTCACGAACCTGAAGGGACAGTACATCCGATATCTGGCAGAATATACCGGGTCCGTCCTGAAGAAATACGGTCTCCGAACTCCGAAAATGATAATGAGAAAAATAAAATAAGTCAATAAGGCGTCATGATACTGCTTTAATGAAAGGGGAAAATTGAACAAAAATATACAAAAAAAAGATTGTAGCGAAGCCAGGTGGTTTTTATGGGTCGCAGTGATTATCGGGTTTATTCTCTGCTGTATCGTACCCCCAATGGGTACTCCGGACGAGGGGAAACACTTTGTTAATGCATATTCCGTTTCTTGCGGCAATTTTCTACCGGTTCTTAATAATCATGAACCGGGGTATTATCTTCCGAAAGGAATCATAGATTTTGCTGGCCAAAATCTGTCGGAAACGGATGTCGCTGCGGCCATCAGGAACAGTTATACGGAAGCTGAAGGGAGTGTTCAGTTTTTTTCTGACTTTTATAGTATTGAGCCATGTACAAACTATTATATTTCAGCTTTCGGAATGTTGCTCCAAAGGATGATTGATTCCGTCGCATCCGGCGGAAATTCAGCCGCTTTTCCCAACAATCTTTTGCTGACAGGACGATTTTTCAGTCTAGCTTATTATATAATTGCATTTTATTTGGCTATTAAGCTCTCACCCTATTTCAAGAGGACAATACTCCTCTTAGGGACTATGCCGATGAGCATTTATCTGGGAGCTTCCATCAATCCCGACGGAATTCTGATATCGTCCACAGTACTGCTGATTTCCCTGATCCTTTATATCATGCAACCGGGTACAAAAGTTTCTGGGAAGTATATTGTCGGTATTTTGATAGTTTCTTTTTTTATTGCTGGAATTAAATGTGTATATTCTGCACTTTTTCTTATTCTTTTTATAATTCCTGAAGAGAAATTTGGCGGGATGAAAAAGAAACTGTTGTGCGCAACTGCTGTAACGGCGATGGCAATTCTTTCATACTTGCAGATTTTTTTGACGCTGAGGATAAAGAATATTATAATTCCTGCCGAAATTGAGTCGCAGAAAATATATATTTTGCGACATTTGGGTGATATTCCATCGCTCATCCTGAGTACAGTAAAATCTGAAGCGATTTTTTACGGCAGAAGTTTTATCGGTATTCTCGGTCATTTAGATAAACCATTTCCAATGCCGGTTTATGAACTGTTCGGATTTGTTCTTTTGATGGTTTCCTTGTATGATTTGTGTTCGTGCGAGAGAGTTTTCAAGAGAGAATGGCATAGGATTCTACCTATTCTTGCCACATTGATAGCTTCTGTAGCTGTTTTTTTAAACGAATATATTACTTGGACTCCCTTAAAGAGTGTTAGTGATACAGTAGGCGGCGGATTTATCGAGGGAGTTCAGGGAAGATACTTCCTGGAACTGTATCTACCGTTTTTGCTTATTTTTTCCAATGGTTATCTTCTGAACAAAAAAAAGGAAACAGATTTAGAGCGAGTTTTCAACGTACTATCAAGAATCTCTGCTGCGGTAATGGGCATTTCCACGGTATTTATCTTGTATGTATTTCGGAATCATTAAATGACAGAAAAACGATTTTACAAATTCAGTTTTAAAATTTTCTTTTTTTCTTTGATTGGCACTGCTGTATGTCAAATCGGGATGCTTTTCACATGTCTGCATCCGGGCAGCGTGATGCACATGCCGAGCCTGAAGAGCACGGCACTGGTTTTTGCCGTTGCCCTTCTGACAGAGATCCTGCTATTTATATTGCTGGAATACGTCATTGATTATTCCGGGAGAACGTCGGCATGGCTGATGATTATCTCCGTTTTTCTGCTGCTGACGGTAATTCAGAATCTGCTCCACCCGCTGACGGCAAGCGACGGGAGAGTCGCCTGCCGGTATCCTATGCTGGCAGCTATCGGATTTTCCCTCTGCTGCTGTGAGCTTCTGAACAGAAAAACAAGACCGGATTTCCGAAAGCTCTTTTGCAGACCGGACTTCCGGAAACCGGAAACAGTGTTTGCAGCTATTGCCCTGATTTTCGGACTGGGGATGTGCCTGATTCTTCCTGTGGAGACGGTGCTGTGCTGGGATGACGAGACGCATTACAAGAGCACGCTGGTTTTCTCCGAAGGACTGTATACGGCCTTCGATGAGGGCGACGTTCATATGTTCTTCAACTATTGGGAGGGGCCGGCGGAGAACCGGGAAGAAAACATAAAGACAATCCTGCAAAAGGAGCAGGAAGGGAAAGTCTACTTGGAAGCGCAGACCAAAGCATTCGATCTGAGAAACATCGGATATATCGGTCCTGCAGCGGGGCTGTGGCTGGGGGAAATACTGCAGCTCAACCTGCCGATTCGGTTCATTCTCGGGAGAATCGGCGGATTGCTGATGTACACCCTGATTATGTATTATGCGGTAAAGCAGATGAACAGCGGGAAGATGCTGCTGATTCTGCTGGGACTGGCACCGATCTGCCTTTACTTCAGCGTCTGCTATTCCTACGATGCCTGGATGATGGCCTTCACCTGCCTGAGCTTTGCGACATTTTTCGGAGCGTTGCAAAGGCCGGAAGAAAAGCTTTCCGCAAGGGAATGCGTGATTATTCTCGGGGCAATGATGATCGGGCTCTGCCCGAAGATGCCGTATATTCCGCTGATGCTGCTGTTCCTGCTGATGCCGAGAGAGAAGTTTGCCGACAGCTGTCAGAGAAGGAACTTTATTCTGGGAATCTTTGGCTGCATGGCATTTGCATTTGCCTATACGCTTGTCACGTCATTCGGAATTGCGGATGTGGCGGATGTCCGAGGCGGCGGAGAAATCAGCGGCATCGGACAAATCGGGTTTATCCTTCAGAATCCTTTGGAATATGCAAATATTCTCCGGAATTTCTCCAGAGAATACTTCCGGTTTCCGCAATCGCAGGGATATCTTTCCTCTTTTGCCCACAAAGGCGAAACAGAAATTTATCTCCTGCTCCTTGCTGCCATGGCGGCAGCTGCCGTCACGGATTCCCGGGGCAGAATATTCTGCGGGAAAAAGAACCTGCGGAGAATTCCCGGAACCGTGATATTATACGGGGTAGTGCTCCTGATTGCCACAACGATGTATCTGTCATTCACTGCGGTAGGTGCTGACCGCATTGAAGGATGCCAGCAGCGGTATATGCTCCAACTGCTGTTCCCACTTCTGATGCTGTGCGGTTCCGGCTGGATTCAATGGAAAGGCAGCGCATCCAAACGGTATCGGGCAGCCGTGTATGCCGTTTCCGTTTTCTGTTTAAGCTGGAATATTGCAGCGCTTCTTCTGTAAAACATGAGTTCTGTTATTATTCTTTTCTTTTTACTGTCGACCGGCGCTGTTTTCGGAACAGTTTTGCTGAAAAAAGAATACAGCTTTGAAGAATACATTCCGGTAAGCTGTATGGCAGTTGTCCTGTGGCTGTTTGGCTTCGGACTGGTCGGGGCACTGAAGGCCGGGATGATTTCTCTGCTCGTGCTGTGTACCGGAATCTGGATTGCGGGGATTGCTGCCGGAATCCGGGACAGAGACCGGCTGAAGGGACTTTTTACACCGGGATTCTGCGTATATATTGCGATGTTTGCCGTGACGGCCTTTGTTTGCTACGGCCAGATGGCGCATGTTCTGGACGAGTTTTCCCATTGGGCGCTGGTAGTCAAGGAAATGTATCTGACGAATCAGCTTTCCGTCAGCCCGGAGGTTCAGTTTACCTTTTATAAGCACTATCCGCCGGCCATGTCGATTTTTCAGTATTTTCTCCTGAAACTGGGCAGAAGCTTCGATGAGTGGAAAATGTACTTCGCGTATCAGATTTTCATGCTGTCGTTTTTCCTGCCGTTTATGAGGAAACTCAACTTTAAAAAGCTTCCGGCATATTTTGCCATTGCGGCTTTATGGCTCGGTATTTTGGCTTTTTACCCTTGTGCCTATATGGAAATCTATATTGACCCGTTCCTTGCCGTCGTAACCGGATGCGGTTTCGCGACAGTGATGACAGCAGATGAGAATAACAATCTGAGCAGGGCAAACATTTTCCTGAGTGCCGCCATACTCGTTCTGTCAAAAGAAATCGGAATTATGCCGGCCATTTTCCTGATTCTGGCTTATGTCCTGCGGGAAAAACGCCGGAAGGCCCTCTGGTCATTCTCCTTTGCCGCTGTTCCCGCAATACTCTGGAAAACCGCGCTGAAGGTGCACGGAGTGGTGAAACCGGAAAGCGGAAAGATTGATCCGGTTTCCTTTCTCCATGTAATTACCGGGAAAGAAACCCTGGCAGATTCCTACCGCCCTCATATTCTGAAAGCCTTTTTCATAATGCTGAGAGGAAAATCGGAGGCGGGGATCTCCTGCATAATCGTAATTCTTCTTCTGGCAGCGGCTTTGATCCTGCTGGCAATCAAATACCGCAGATTGGGCACAGGCCTGGCATGCATCGGGTTGGCGGTATCGTATACCTTCGGAATGCTGCTGATGTATATGTATATATTCCCCCACCGGGAAGCCGTAGTTATGGCGTCATTTACCCGGTATATAGGCGTGGCACTGGGCAGCATGCTGATTACAGCACTGATTGCACTGCTGTTGCTGCCGAATGAACGGAAAAGTATCAATATATTTGCGGCTTTGGCCGTTGTTCTGCTGCTGACGCCCTACGGCCAGCTGTGGCAGTATATCAATCGGCATGCAGTAGGGACCGGAATTCTGACTCGCGCCTATGCGGAAACATGGTGCCGGGAGCTGACGGAGAGATATGAACCGGGGAGCAGAATCTGCTACGGCCGAGGAGAAACGGCAACTACGGAATTTTTTGAGACAAGATATATTCTGGCTCCGGAGTATGATGTCTATTGGGTGACGGAATGAAGGTTTCTGTGATTATTCCCACGCTGAATGCGGCGGGGGAAATTGAAAAAATGATAGACGTTCTTGAACGGCAGACGGTGAAGCCGGATGAAATCGTCATCGTGGATTCCCAGTCGGACGACGACACCGTGGCCCTATGCCGGGAGCGGAATGCGCGCATCATCGAAATTCTCCGAGAGGATTTTGACCACGGAAAGACCCGGGACCTGGCGCTTCGCAGCTGTGAAAGCGAATTCGTGCTGTTTCTGACCCAGGATGCCGTTCCGGCAGACGAACACTATATTGAAAACCTGCTGAAACCCTTTGCCGATGAGCGCGTTGCCATCTGCAGCGGCAGACAGCTGCCCAGAGAAGATGCCAAAGCTTCGGAACGGCTGATTCGGGAATTCAATTATCCGAAGGTCAGCAGCGTCCGGTCAAAGGCGGACCTGGAACGCCTGGGAATCAAGACGTTCTTCTTCTCCGATGCCTGTTCGGCATACCGGAAGAAAGTCTATCTGGAACTGGGCGGGTTCGACTATCCGATTCTGACGGATGAAGATCTGTTTTTCGCGGCAAAGGCAATCAATGCAGGATACAAAGTGGCCTATGCTGCGGATGCTGCAGTTACGCATTCGCATAACCTGACGTTGAAGGAACAGTATGAGCGGAACCGGATTCAGGGTGTAGAATTCAAACGGCATGCCGAGCTGCTCCAGGGGGTTTCCCTGGAAAGCGAGGGCATGAAAATGGTGAAGTACGTTACCAAAGGATTGCTGAAGGAAGGGAGAATCCCGGCAGTCATCGGATTCTTTTTTGACTGCGCTGCCAGATATCTGGGCAGCAGGGCGGGAAGAGCATGATATCTGTCTGTCTGGCAAGCTATAACGGCGCCAAGTACATAAAAGAACAGCTGGAGTCCATTCTGCGCGAACTTCCGGAGGATGCGGAAGTCATCGTATCGGATGACGGTTCCACGGATGAGACTCTGAACATCGTCCGGTCAGTAGAGGATTCCCGGATTCGGATTGTGGACGGACCCCGCCAGGGCGTAGTCCGCAATTTTGAGTCTGCCATAGGCCTCGCAGGAGGAGAGATTATTTTCCTGTCGGATCAGGATGACATCTGGGTTCCCGGGAAAGTGGAGAAGGTGCTGGATTGCTTCCAAAATCCCCGCTGCCTCTGCGTGCTTCATGACGCGGAAGTTGTGGATTCACAGGGAGAGACGCTGATGCCGTCTTTCTTCCAATGGCGGGGCATCGGCCACGGAGTTGCCAGAAATCTTCTGAAGAACTCCTATACCGGCTGCTGCATGGCATTCCGGGCGGAACTGAAGAAAGATTTTCTGCCTTTTCCGCAGGGGATTGAGATGCACGACTGGTGGATCGGGCTCATTGCGGAGCGGAAGAAGGCTTCCGTGTTCCTGGAAGAAAAACTGATCCGATACCGGAGACACGGCGAGAACACCAATTCTCTGGAAGGTTATTCTCTGAAGAGGAAAATACAGAACCGACTGGTATTTCTGAAAGCACTGATTTGAAAACACATTCCGTGAAGTACAACTTCATAATGAAGAGCATCTCCATGGCGACGTCCATTCTGGTTCCCCTGATTGTCTACAAGCGGGTCTGCCCCATTCTGCAGCCCCAGGGCGTCGGCGCGGTAAACTTTGCCCAGTCGGCGGTTTACTACTTTACCATGATTGCCCAGCTGGGGATCCCGCTGTACGGAATCCGGGAATGCGCGAAGCTGCGGAATGACCGGGATGCTCTCAGCAGAACGGCATGCGAGATTCTGAAGCTGAATGCCATCACCTGCGCCGCGGCCTATCTGCTCTTTTTCCTGTGCCTGTTTACGGTTCCGCAGTTCCGCACGGATCAGATGCTGTTCCTCGTAATGTCAGCCTCCATATTGCTGAATGTGATCGGAGTTGAATGGTTCTACAGCGCGCTGGAAATGTATGACCGCATGATGGTCCTTTCCCTGGGAGCGCGGCTGCTGATGCTTGCAGGGACGTTTCTCCTGGTGAGACAGCAGAGCGATTACGTATTCTACGGCGCAATGCTGGTCCTGGGATCCATCGGATGGGGCATCGTCAACTTTGTATCGCTGGGAAAGTATATTGATTTCCGGGTCGGAAAAAACGGAAGCATCAGGAAACACATAAAACCGATACTGGTATTCTTTGCCATGTCCGTAGCCACAACGATATATACCCAGATGGATTCCCTCATGCTGGGATTTATGAAGGGAACCGTGGAGAACGGCTATTACGATGCCGCCGTAAAGATCAAAATGCTGCTGATCAGCCTGATTACCTCCCTGGGAACGGTGATTATGCCTCGGGCTTCCTATTATCTGGAGCAGGGCCAGAAGGGAGCATTCCGAAAGGTTTCGGCCAAGGCGATGGATTTCGTTATGGCTGCGGCAATTCCCTGCTGTGCCTATTTCCTGATTTTTGCCAGACCGACGATTCTGTTTCTTTCGGGAGACAGTTTTCTGAATTCCGTTTCCCCGATGCGGTACATCATGCCGACGGTGATCCTGGTGGGAATTACCAACATTACCGGCATTCAGATGATGATTCCGCTGGGGAGAGAGAACGGCGTTCTGAAGGCAGAAATTGCCGGCGCAGTCGTGAATCTGCTTGTCAATGCCCTTCTGATCCCCAGACTCGGGGCTTCCGGCGCTGCAATCGGGACTGTGATTGCGGAAGTGGCGGTGCTCATTGCCGAATTCCTGGGAATCCGCGATCTGCTGCCGGATACTTTCGGAAACGTATCGTATGTGAGGATTCTGGCGGGGACGGCAGCGGCCTCGGTTGTTTCCTGCTTCTTTTTGAAGACGGGACTGGGAAGCTTCTGGATGCTTGCTGTTTCGGCACCGGTGTTTTTCGGAATTTACTGCGCCATCTGTGCGCCTTATTACTGGAAGAGGTTGAAAGAATGAAACTGTTTATTACGGGATACAGCGGTCAGCTGGGATATGACGTGGCGAAAGCTGCAGAGGCGAGAGGTTACGAGTATTACGGCGTCAGCTCCAGAGATCTGGATATTACCGACAGAGAAAGCGTAATCCGAATGATTGCGGAATATGCCCCGGATGCAGTGGTTCACTGCGCAGCGTATACGAAAGTGGACCTGGCGGAGGACGAGCAGGAACAGTGCCGGAAAGTCAATGCACTGGGAACGAGAAATATTGCAGAAGCCTGCCATATTGCCGGCTGCCCCATGATGTATATTTCCACTGACTATATCTTTGACGGTCAGGGAACGGAACCATGGAAGCCGGAGTCGGAAAACTATGCACCGCTGAATGTTTACGGACAGAGCAAGCTGGAGGGTGAGCTGGCCGTCCGGGAGCTTCTGGAGAAGTTCTTTATTGTCCGAATCGCCTGGGTATTCGGAGTTAACGGCGGCAATTTCATCAAGACCATGCTGAAGGTGGGGAAGAGCCACGACAGCGTGAGAGTCGTCAACGATCAGATCGGGACACCGACCTATACGGCAGACCTGGCAAGACTGCTGGTGGATCTGCTGGAGACAGAGAAATACGGGATTTATCACGCCACCAACGAAGGCGGCTATATCAGCTGGTACGATTTCTGCTGTGAAATCTACCGCCAGGCCGGACTGACGACGGAAGTGATTCCGGTGACCACGGAGGAATACGGGCTTTCCAGGGCAAAGCGGCCGTTTAACAGCCGGCTGGACAAAAGCAAGCTGAAAGAGAACGGATTTATGCCTCTTCCGGACTGGAAGGACGCCGTGGCAAGATATCTGAAAGAGATCGGAGAAATACAATGAGCCAGATTCATGTAATAAAAACGGAAATCGAAGGTCTGTACGAAATTGAGCCGACAGTGCACGGGGATGCGCGCGGGTACTTCATGGAGACCTACAACTTCAACGACATGAAGGAAAACGGACTGGATATGGTGTTCGTTCAGGACAACCAGAGCATGTCTTCCAAGGGTGTGCTGCGGGGTCTGCATTTTCAGAAACAGTATCCGCAGGGGAAACTTGTACGCGTAATCAAGGGCGCGGTATATGACGTTGCTGTTGACCTTCGCCCCGGCAGCGCAACCTTCGGCAAGTACCACGGCGTTCTGCTGACGGAAGAAAACAAGAAGCAGTTTTATATTTCCGAAGGTTTTGCCCACGGTTTCCTGGTTCTCAGCGATACGGCGGAATTCTGCTATAAATGCACAGATTTCTATCATCCGGGGGATGAGGGCGGCTTGCTGTGGAACGATCCGGAGATCGGTATTCAGTGGCCTGAGGTGGACGCCCCGATTCTGCTCAGCGACAAGGACAAGGTTCAGCCTACTCTGACCCAGCTCAGGAACGGCTTGAAATAATCCGGAAAACGCGGTATACTTTGGCGGATGGATACGGAAGAAAAAACAACGGAACAGCTTCTGAAAGAAATTAACGAGAAGCTGGACAGAATTGAAAAACGGCAGAGAATTGAGCAGACGGCTCTGATGATTAAATTCGCTGCCGCGGTTCTGATTATCGCTGTGCTTCTCATCATTTTTGTGCCGAAAATCAATGCAATGATCAGCACATACAGAGCTGCTGTTGCGAAGCTGGAAGAAATTGATAATTCGCTGAAGGGAATAGACCTTTCCGCAGTAAGCGATACCTTCCGGAAATTCGGAGAGATTGATTTCGACGGCCTGAAAACAGTTTCGGAGAAGCTGAAAAACTTTGATTTTGATGCACTGGAGAGTGTCATCTCCAAAACGTCCGGGGTGTTCTCCAAAGTGGGAGGATTCTTCGGCTGACAGGAAATAAAAGCAGCATTTGACTGCTTTTTTATCCGGGTATGGCGCAGTCGGGAGCGCGCGTGATTTGGGATCACGAGGCCGCCAGTTCAAACCTGGCTACTCGGACCAGAGGGCTGCTGAGTATTCAGCAGCCCTTCATTATATTAACATCGGTAATATTTGGCGGAACTGAGGAAGACCGTTATGAGAATGAGAAAAAAACCGAATCTGGAGAAGCGGATGGCCAGATGTGAAAGCCTGCTGGAGACTGCGCCGGAAAGCAGAAGAGGCAGCTGGCAGGGAGAGTACGATTCCCTCAGCATCGAACTGGGATGCGGAAAAGGCGGCTTCACATTCCGCACAGCGCAGAAAGAGCAGACAGGGAAACTCGTTGCCATTGAGAAAATCGAGAGCGCTCTGGTTCTGGCTATGGAAAAGGCAGTGGACGCAGAGCTCGGCAACATTCGCTTCATCAAAGGGGATGTGGCGAGACTGAATGAATACTTCGCGGATCAGGAAGCGGACAGAATCTACATCAACTTCTGCGATCCCTGGCCAAAGAGCAGAGATGCCAAATTCCGGCTGACAGCTCCCGGGTTTCTCAGAAGCTATGCAAACGTTCTGAAGGACGGAGGAGAGCTCTGCTTCCGGACCGACAACCGGCCGCTCTTTGACTGGTCATGCGAGCAGCTGAAAAGTGAAGGCTGGAAGATTGCGGAACTGACCAATGATGCACACAATGAAATCATGACGGACTATGAGGCAAAGTTTTCGGCGGAGGGCGTTCCCATCAATATGCTTACCGCTGTAAAGACAGGCGATACGAAAGCCCTGAAAGACGGTCCCGTCGAAAGACTGAGAAATGCTGCACTCTCCGATGCGAGGTTGAACTGATGAGATTTATATCCTGGAATGTAAACGGCCTGCGTGCCGCCGTAAAAAAAGGTTTTGAAGATGTATTCTGGGGCCTGGATGCCGACTTTTTCTGCCTGCAGGAAACAAAGCTTCAGGAAGGACAGATTGCTCTCGATTTGCCCGGGTATGAGCAGTACTGGTGTTACGCTGACAAAAAGGGATATTCGGGCACGGCAATTTTCACGAAGCATACGCCGATTTCCGTAAACTACAACATCGATATCGAAGAACATTCTCATGAGGGACGTGCCGTCACACTGGAATATGAGGACTTCTATCTGGTATGCGTCTATACGCCGAATGCGCAGGATGAACTGAAACGCATTGATTACCGCATGCAGTGGGAAGATGACTTCCGCGATTATCTGATAAATCTTGACAAAAAGAAGCCGGTGATTATCTGCGGAGATATGAACGTTGCGCATGAGGAAATCGATCTGAAGAATCCGAAAACCAATGTCGGAAACCCCGGCTTCTCCAATGAAGAGCGGGGAAAGTTTACCGAGCTTCTGACAGCGGGATTTACAGACAGCTTCCGCTATCTTTACCCTGACAGAGCCGACGCCTATTCCTGGTGGAGCTTCCGGGCAGCGGCAAGAGAGCGGAACGTCGGCTGGAGAATCGACTACTTCGTTATTTCGGACCGGCTGAGAGAAAACATAAAAGAGGCGTATATTCTTCCGGAGATTACCGGCTCCGATCACTGCCCGGTGGGACTGGATCTGACATGGTAAAAATCGGAGACGTAGAAATCCAAGGGAATTTTACTCTGGCACCTATGGCAGGAGTCAGCGATTTTGCATTCCGAAGCATCTGCCGGGAACTGGGCGCCGGGCTGACGTGCACGGAAATGGTTTCTTCCAAAGCACTGGTGTATCATGACGAAAAGACAAAGGAACTCCTTTATATTCCGGAGGATGAACACCCTTCGGCAGTTCAGATTTTCGGACATGAACCGGATGTGATGGCAGAGGCTGCGGCTATGGCAATCGAACAGTCCGGAGCAGATCTTCTGGATATCAACTGCGGCTGCCCGGTGGGAAAAATCGTGAAGGCGGGAGACGGCTCCGCCCTGATGAAGGATCCGGAACTGGCGGGAAGAATCGTGGAAAAAGTCAGCCGGGCCATAGACAGGCCGGTCACCGTAAAATTCCGGAAAGGATTCGACGGCGGAAATGTCAATGCGGTGGAGTTTGCCCGCATTCTGGAACAGGCCGGCGCTTCAGCGGTTGCTGTCCACGGAAGGACCAGAGCCCAGATGTATTCCGGACACGCAGACTGGGATATTATCCGGGATGTGAAAAAAGCAGTGAAAATCCCGGTTCTGGCAAACGGCGATGTGTTTTCACGGGAAGACGGGGAACACATTCTGAAGTATACGGGAGCTGATCTGGCAATGGTGGGGCGAGGATCCTTCGGCAACCCGTGGATCTTCTCGGAAGAGCCCCTGCCGCCGCTGGGAGAAAGAATGGATACGGCATTGAGACATATTGAGCTTCTGGCACAGCAGCGGGGTGAACACAGCGCCTGCATGGAAGCAAGGCATCTGATGGGGCATTATCTGCATGGTGTGGCACATGCGTCCTATTACCGGCAGCAGATTGTGCAGGTGAATACTCTGGAAGATATCAGAAAAATCGTGTCCGGAATCAAGCATGACTTGAAATAACCGTTTGATATATGTTATATTTACAATGTTATGAAAAAGAGCAATAAAGTATCAAATAATGTAATCAGAAGACTTCCCAGGTATTTACGCCGCCTGGATGATCTGGCAGCCGCCGGCATTACCCGCGTTTCCTCTTTTGAGCTGGGCGAAATGCTCGGCTTTACGCCTTCGCAGATTCGGCAGGACTTCTCCTGCTTCGGCGAATTCGGACAGCAGGGTTACGGTTATAATGTAACCGCACTGAGAGAGGAGATTTCCCAGATTCTCGGAATGGACAAGGGCTACAATGCCATTCTGATCGGCGTGGGGCACATCGGCCATGCGCTGATGGACAACTTCTGCTTTTCGGAATGGGGCTTCCGTCTGATTAAAGCCTTTGACGTAAAGCCGGAGATTATCGGCAAGGAATTCGGCGGAGTCACGGTTGCCTCCATGGATGAGCTGAAGCCGTTCCTCGCAGAAAACAAGGTTGACGTCGTCGTTCTCACGGTTCCCAAGGAGGTCGCCATCCAGGTCGCAAAGCTTTGCACCTCCAACGGAGTCAACGCCATCTGGAACTTTACCAATATGGAAGTCACGGAGCCGGGCAGCCCCGTTATTGTGGAGAATGTCCACTTCTCGGACAGCCTGCTTTCGCTGAGTTATTATATTTCGGAAGGAAACAAGAAAGAAGAGGATGTCTGATACCATAGCTGCGATTGCTACGGGCAATGCCGTAACGGCAATCGGAATTATCAGAATATCCGGGCCGAAGGCCATTGAGGCAACAGGAAAGCTGTTCAGCCCTCTGCCTCAGGAAGACAGAAAGCTCGCTTACGGTGAATTGAAAACCACCGAAGGCGAGCTTCTTGATTTATGCCTGTGCACTGTCTGCCACGGCCCGGCAACCTATACCGGAGAAGATTATGCGGAAATTCAATGCCACGGTTCTCCGGTCGTTCTGCGTTCCGTTCTGGACGAGCTGTTCCGCCTTGGTGTCCGGCAGGCCAGACCCGGCGAATTTACCAGACGCGCATTTCTGAACGGGAAAATGAAGCTGACGGAGGCAGAAGCGGTAATCGATGTAATCGACGCCGAAACACGTCAGGCAGCGATGAACGCGGCGGGACAGATGTCCGGCGCCATCAGCCGAAAAACGGAAAAAATCTACAGCGGACTCACGGATATCTGTGCGCACTATCATGCAATTCTGGATTATCCGGATGAGGATATCGAGCCTTTCGAGATGGAAGAATATGCTTCCCTTATCGATGAATACATCGAAATCCTGGGGAAGCTGGCGGATACTGCCGAATCCGGCGCTTTACTGAAAGAGGGCATCCCCACAGCGATTGTGGGAAGCCCCAATGCGGGGAAAAGTTCGCTGATGAATGCGCTGCTGGGGTATGACAGGGCAATCGTAACGGCAAAGCCGGGAACGACCAGAGACACTATCGAAGAAAAGATAAAAATCGGGGATCTGGTTCTCCGTCTGACGGATACCGCCGGTATCCGGGAAACCGAGGATGAGGCGGAGAAGCTGGGAGTGGAACGGAGTTACCGGGCAATCGATGAGGCTGCGCTGGTTATCAACATCATTGACGGAACGACGGATGATGAGCCTATCGGCAGGGATTGTCTGACGGTCTACAACAAGTGCGATCTGCCAGGATTTCACGGCGGAGAGATTAATATCAGCGCGAAGACGGGAGCAGGACTGGATACTCTGAAAGAAGCCATCTGCCGGATGTTTCCGATACCCGATGTTCCTGCCGGAGAGATTCTCACCAATGCACGACAGACGGAGGCAGTGTGCACTGCTCTGGAGTATCTGCGCACCGCCGCAGAAGCTCTGCGCTCCGGGGCCACGCCGGACATCGTTCTGACGGAGGTAGAAGGCGCCATGAAAGCTATCGGTGAGCTGGACGGAAGAACCGTAAGAGAAGACGTGACCAACCGAATCTTTGCCAGATTCTGCGTGGGAAAATAGAGAAAGAATTGAATACTGCCAATAAGGGATGCTCATTAACAGGGCATCCCTTTTGCACGCTTGTTAGCCGCACATCAAGGTGCGGCGTTTGAAAAAAGAGAAGGGTGTTTGATAAAAATCAATACAACGTGCGTAAAAGCATAGCCGGCCAGCTGCTTATATTGAAACAGCTGAGGAACGTCAGAGCTCCTTATACCGGCTGATTTCACAGATTATAGTAAACAGAGTTTCCTGCTCCGAAGGAGTTTTGCCCAGAAGCAGATTATAGCATTTCGTCGGAATGTCGGAATCCATATCCGATGACAGCTCTATGTTTTCAAACAGTTTGGTTAAAGGAATCCCCAACGCGGATGCAATCTTGGCGATACTCTCAAGTGTGGCATTTTTCTCTCCTCTTTCAAGCTGTCCGATGTATGTTGGATGACATCCGGAAAGCTCGGCAACTTTCTCCTGACTTAATCCGGCACTGATTCGGTAGCTTCTGATCCGTTGTCCAATAATGACGGGAAGTGTACTCATATCTTCTCCTGACGACAGTATAGAATATATATGTAACAGAAGTATGAAGAAAGTCTATAAATATCGGATTTCATAAACAACAGACTATTGATATTTATTAAGGCAAGATATATACTACAAGTATTATTTAATAGGGTTTAATGAGCATTATCTGCAAATTCCATGATTTACATAACATTATTTACGTAATACAGCAGGTTGAGAAATGGCCAGGTTTAAAGTAAAAAATGAAGCGAATCGAATAACGGTAAAGGCCATTTTGTCAAACGGAGAGCCGGTCAACGAATCAGATCTCAATCTTTTCATCAGAAGGAATCTTCGGGGGTTTATGAAGCCGCAGATTACCGGAAGACGCCATATTGAGTATTCAGCACCTTCTTCTGTTTCACTGTACAGCTTTATGGCTTCGCCGGTCGATTGCAACACCTTTTTCAGTATTATCCTTCAGATTGGCTCTGTATATAAGAAAGCCTGTGCTGAAAAGCTCCGGCTGAATAAGATTGTTTTTGACATTCATGATATTTTTATAAACCCGGCAACAAAAGAGCTTTTATTCATCTATCTGCCGATGGATACGGATTCTCCCCCGCCGAATATATTTCTGCTCATAAAGTCCGTTGTGGATATGGCTCAGCCTGTGCCCGGCGGCAATAACCGGTTCATTTCTGATTTTGTACGATTTCTTTCATCATTGCCGTCATATGACCCTGTTCAGATTGAAAGCTATGCCTACAGGATAGTTCCTTCGGTGGTGAACCGAATTAACGCTGTTTTTGATAAACACAGTGCATATATGACCAGTAGCCGCCGGGATTACTACAGCCATTATTCCCCGACAGGTGGTGTATCTCAGGAGAATGATGCACCGACGGGATTTCTTGATGAATCAGCTGAGTTTTCTCCGGATGATTTGGCGACCGGCATACTTGCCGATTCCGGCAGCAGCGATGATTTTGAGGAAGCAACAGGCATTCTGACGGCATCACCTCAGGATTCGGAAGATGATGACGATACAGGAACATCAATCCTTTCCAATGGAGATTCGGAAGAACCGGTAAGGGGAAATCCGCCTCAGCCCCGAAGAGAGAGCGTATTGTCCGGTGGACCGTATAAGGCAAAGCTCGTGCGTGTCAGAACCGGGCAGGAAATTCGGATTAACAAATCGGTTTTCAGAATCGGAAAAGAACCCAGTTACGTGGACTATTTTGTTGACAACAACGAGGCCGTAAGCAGGGCACATGCGGATGTGATTGCGAGAGGGCAAAGGTTCTTCGTAAAGGACCTGAATTCAAAGAACAGAACGTTTATTAATGACCTGCCTTTGCCGGTGAACATCGAAGTGGAAATTTTTGACGGTGATTCGCTCCGCCTGGCAAATGAAGACTATGTTTTCTATAAGTAATTCGGAACTTTTGCTTATACAAATAACGGGAAAGAGGTAACTGCATTGCGGTATATGGCAACCGGCGATTCGGACGTCGGACTCGTAAAAGAAACAAATCAGGACAGCCTGATCATCAGACACGCGATGGCTCCTCAGGGAGAAGTTCTTATGGCCGTTGTCTGTGACGGACTCGGCGGTCTGGACTCCGGAGAGCTGGCCAGCGCCACGGTGGTAAAAGCTTTTGCAGACTGGTTTGAATCAGAACTTCCGTATGAACTGGAGAATCCTGATGTTCAGGTCATAGGTGCAAAGTGGAGCCTGATGCTGAAAGAGCTGAACATGAAGATTGGGGAAAAAGCGGCCGAAAAGCGTTCTTCCATCGGAACTACGTTCACCGGGATCCTGTTTCTGGATAACAAATATGTTTTTGCCCATGTCGGCGATACGAGAATCTACTTTATTGATGACGGGATAACGCAGCTTACGGAAGACCAGACGTTCATTGCCAGAGAAATAAAAAACGGCAGGATGACCCCCGAACAGGCGAAAACGGACAAGAGGCGGAATGTCCTTCTCCAGTGTGTCGGTGCTTCGAAGACCATTGAACCGCAGGTCGAGTTCGGCGATGTCTCGCAGGGCGTATATCTTCTCTGTTCGGACGGTTTTCGCCATGAAGTCACCGAATCGGAGATCCTGAATGCATTTAAGCCTGTAAACATGGTAAACAAAGCCGTGATGCACAGCACGGCAAAGCAGCTTATTGATCTGAATAAATCCCGAAAAGAAAAAGATAATATTTCAGTGCTTTTGATTAAAGCGGAATGAGGTAAGCAGTGACATCAATCGGTACAGTTATAGACGATAAATACGAGGTTCTGAAAGAAATAGGCCGCGGCGGTATGTCCATTGTCTATCTCGCAATGGATAAACACCTGAATAAGCAGTGGGCTGTAAAAGAAATCCGGAAAAAGGGTAACGGAAAGAACGACGAGATTGTTGTAAACAGCCTTCTTGCAGAAGCAAACCTTATGAAACGGCTGGATCACCCTTCACTGCCGCGTATTGTCGATATTATTGACAACGGGAAGACGATCTATGTCGTCATGGACTATATCGAAGGAGAATCTCTCGACAAGATTCTTGAGACGAACGGTCCGCAGAGTGAAGAGACGGTCATCAACTGGGCCAAACAACTCTGCGACGCCCTCGGTTATCTTCACTCCCAGAAGCCGCCGATTATCTACCGCGATATGAAGCCGGCAAATGTGATGCTGAAGCCGGAAGGCAATATCAAAATCATAGACTTCGGTATTGCGAGAGAGTACAAAGAGCAGAGCCTTTCGGATACGACCGTTCTGGGAACAAAAGGTTATGCCCCTCCGGAGCAGTACAGCGGCCAGACGGATGCCCGTTCGGACATTTTTGCCCTCGGTATGACGATGCACCATTTGCTCACAGGAGTGGATCCGCGTGGTGGAGATGCCTATTATCCGGTCAGGCAGTGGAATCCGGATCTGTCGGAAGGCATTGAAATCATCATTAACAAGTGCACGGAGCCTGCACCGGAGAACAGATATCAGTCCTGTGCGGACCTTGCCTATGACCTTGACAGGCCGGAGCTCATCACAAAAGGCTATAAAAAGAAGCAGAAGATTCGCCTCTGGTCCTGCCTGGGCACGCTGATTCTGAGCGCTGCCTGCGTGATCGGCGGATTTGCCTGCAGAGCTTCCGCGGCATCCATCCGAAGCAGCGACTACGAGTCAAAGATCGATTCTTCTGTGGAGGCGCTCCCTCTGGAACAGAAGATTTCCACCTATAAAGAGGCCATAGAAATTGCACCGGATGATATCCGGGCATATGAAAAAATGCTGGAAGCCTACGAGGCGGAAGGAAAGTTCGGTAAAGAAGAGAGTGCTGAATTCCTCGCGTACTATAACGCGAACAAAAACAGCTTTGATGCTGCATCAAAGGAATACGCTGACCTCAGCTATCAGATCGGTATCATGTATTTCAACTACTATTCGGAGGGAGAAGGTTCGTCGGCTCTGTCGACGAGAGTCCAGAAGGCCTATCCGTTTTTCGCCGAGATTCATGACAGTGAAGAGCTGAGAAACGTTTTTGAATTCAACTCCATGAATGACTGCTATTACCAGATCTGTTCATTCTACAGGAAGTATATTCTCAGCTCGGCTTCTGTAGAGGAGGCCTCGTATGATGATTATGAGGCACTGTTTGATACGATAGAAGCAGCCCTCGCCGAGGCCAAAGGTTCCAATACGTATAATCAGCTTACCCTTTATAACGGTGTATTTATGCTTCTCTATGATCAGCGGGACAGCATGCGGAGCGTCGAAGTCGATATGGATACCGTCCTGGGTCTGCTCGACAGCGTGCATTCCAGCGCCGGGTCAATTACGGTCCAGAAGGAGCAGTCGAAGAAGCTGCAGCAGGAAATCCTGGACAACT
>JAZLHH010000059.1:0-10918 GCA_045616745.1 Candidatus Limivicinus sp.
CGGGAGAATTCCTGCAAATTCATTACCGAGGGCCAGTGCTTCCTGCGCTGGGACGGGGAAGTGATGCCCTGCATGGGGCTGCTCCACAGTGCCAATACCTGTCTGCACGGCACGGTGCGTACGGTCATGAGCCACTCCTTCGGGAATATCTATGAAAAGAGCTTTGCGGAAATCTGGAACAGCGAAGCTTACCGGCATTTCCGGGAGCGGGTGGCGGCGTTCAACTTCGCCCCCTGCACGACCTGCGGCGGATGTCTCCGCCGGGAAGGGACGGCGGACGACTGCATCAGCAGTGACGGCCCCGTCTGCGGCGCCTGCCTCTGGGGCCAGGGCGTGGCAAAATGCCCGTGAAAAACCGCGATGCGGTTTTTCAATGATGTTTGCTGCGCAAATGATGTTGCCTTCGGCAATGATGTATGCTTCGCATATGATGTGTCCTGCGGGACATGAGAGAGGAGAAATAATGAAAGAAAACAAGCTGGCAGAAATGTCGATGGCTTTTTCTGTTCAGATTATTCATCTGGTCCAAGACCTGAAGGCTGCGCATGAATTTGTGATTTCAAATCAGATTGGCCGATCCGGGACCTCCATCGGTGCAAATATATACGAAGCTAATTATGCACAGGGGAAAAAAGATTTCGTTTCCAAGCTGGAGATTGCGCTGAAAGAAGCCAGTGAAACCGGATATTGGCTGGAACTCCTTTATCGAACAAACTATATTGATGAGGAGACCTATCATAACTTAAGCAGCCAATGTACTACTATTCGCGTTATGCTGATTTCTTCCTGTAAAACGGTGAAAAACGAAATAAACTGAAAAAATCGTCTTTTGTTTCACACAAAAGACGATTTTTTATTATCCGGACTTCATTTCGGCAGAGCCGAAACATCATTAGGCGCCTGCGCCGACATCATCAGCCGACGTTGTCGGCGACATCATTTCAGCGGAGCTGAAACATCATTACGCAATTGCGCTGATCTTGCCAGCCGCAGCAGCGCAATTGCGTACAATACCGAGCTGATGGACCAGGTGATGGGATAGGCCCGGGCGACGGTCTGAATGACGGGGAAAAACCGCACGGCAATCGTAACGTAAACAATGCGGAGCCCGCACCAGATGCCGAGCATTACGACCATGGGAATCACCGGCTTTCCGCAGCCCCGGAGGGTTCCCGCGGCACAGTGGGAGAAGGCCAGCAGGCAGTAGAAGAAGCAGGTAGTCCGGCAGAAGGCGGTTCCGAAGGCAATGGATTCCGCGCTGTCCGTGAAGAAGCGGAGGAGCTGCGGGATACAGAAGTACATGAAAACGCCGACGAGCTCTGCCAGAATCATGCTGAAGACAATGCTGAAGGCGGCACCCCGGCGCGCCCTGTCCGGCAGCCTCGCTCCCAGATTCTGGCTGACGAAGGTCGGAACCGACATGCTCATGCTGGAAATCGGCAGGAAGGTCAGCCCCTCCAGCCGGGCGTAGGCGCCGTGCCCCGCCATGGCGTAGGAGCCGAAAGCGTTGATATTGGACTGAATGACCACATTGCCGAGACTGATGACGGAATTCTGTACCCCCGTCGGCAGACCCTGGGCAATCACGGCCTTCATCATTTCGGGATCCCAGCGAATCTTCCGGAGGGAAAGGCGGATGACGCTCTTTCCGCGAAGAAGATGGAGGAAGCAGAGCACTGCGCTGAGACCCTGGGACAGCACCGTCGCTGCGGCGGCGCCCTGCACGCCCCAGGAAAAGCCGGCAACAAAGAGCAGATCCAGCACCACGTTGGCAGCGGAGGAAACCGCCAGATATATCAGAGGATGGAGGCTGTCGCCTGCCGCCTGGAGAATGGAAGTGCCGATATTGTAAAGGATCACCGTGGAGACCCCGGCAAAGTAAATATGAAAGTATTCCAGAGACCGGGGAAATACAGAATCCGGGATGTTCATCAGCCGGAGCAGCTGGGGCACAAAAACCAGCCCCAGCACCGTTGCCGCGGCCGAGGAAATGAGGCCGAAGACAACATTGGCATGGACGGCCCGGGAAGTGCCGGATTCATCCCCGGCACCGTAGTATCGGCTGATGACCACGCCGCCCCCGATGGCAATGCCGCTGAAAAAGCCGATAATCAGAAAGGTCAGACTCCAGCCGGAGGATACGGCGGCAAAGGAATTATGATCCGCAAAATTCCCGATGACCCAGGCATCGGCAATGTTGTAGAGCTGCTGGAGCAGCTGCCCCAGAAAAATGGGGAAGGAAAAGGCCAGAAGGCCCCTGGGAACGCTCCCGGAGGTGAGGGGAACCGTATGCAGTTTTCCCTGTGTGACGCTTTTCATACCCGGGTATTGTAGCACCTTTTTTCCGGGATGCAAGCTGAATTTCCGGCAGCGGAAATCATTTCGTTGCATTTCCGAAAGCAGAGCGTATTACAGAGCAGGAACTCCATAGGAAAATCTGATGAAAAAAGGAAAAATTGATGAAAAAATTGTTGATTTTCAGTTTACATAAGGTGTAGAATAGGGTGAAATATTATAAAGAGGCAGTCTGCCCTCCGGCAGGCGCAGATTTGCTGTACAAAATTCAAAAAATTTTCAATATATATGAGCCTTTTCGGATTCTCAGATCCTCTTATATTAACAAAGGGGTCTGTAGGGTCCGTCAACGGTGAAGTATTCGAACAGAGGAGTACGGATGACTTACAAAGATCTTAAAAAGCTGAGAAGACTGGACCTGCTGGAGCTGCTGATTGAACAGAAGAAGGAGAATGAATCCCTTCGGGAAGAAATTCTCAAGATAAAGCAGATGGCGGAAACGGCGAAGGCTGCCCCGGTGAATCCGAGCAGTGTCAAGGCGGGTGATTACGGTACCATGGCGGAAGCCGCTCTGGTGCTCAACAAAGTGTTTGAAAATATCGACGCCGCTGCCAGCCAGTATCTGGATAACATCAAGCGCTGCAGTATGGAGCAGCAGGATGCTTTTGATTTGATCACGGCGGATGCCCGGAAGGAAGCCGGAGAAATCATCAGCAAGGCTGAGGAAGAAGCCAAGCAGATCCGCGCTGCTGCGGAAGAGCGTCTTCTGGCTGCCAGCCAGTATCTGGAAAGCGTCAAGCGCTGCAGTGTGGAGCAGCAGGGGGCCTTTGATCTGATTACGGCGGATGCCCGGAAGGAAGCTGACGAAATCATCCGTCGTGCGCAGGCAG
The DNA here is from genome assembly GCA_045616745.1 of Candidatus Limivicinus sp. Lineage (GTDB taxonomy): Bacteria > Bacillota > Clostridia > Oscillospirales > Oscillospiraceae > Limivicinus. The sequence continues at coordinate 3,186 of JAZLHH010000059.1, forward strand.
AAGCCAAGGAAATCCGCGCCACTGCGGAAGGCCGCCTGCTGGTAGCCAGCCAGACGGCACAGAAGACGGAGGCAGAGGCCGTTGAAAAGGCCAACCTGATTATCAATGCCGCCGCCAAGAAGGCAAGAGAGGTTCTGCTTGCCGCGGAAAGAACGGAAGTAAAGAACTGATATGAAGTCAAAAACAGCGGAATCGCTGAACCTGGAAGATCTCCAGCTGAATGATCTGCAGACGGAGCTCAAGCGCGAGAAGCACAAAAAGAACTACGGCCGTTCCCTGCGAGCAACGGTTTCTGTCCTGATTGTCATTGCTGCGATCTCCGTTCTGACGTCCATGCTCTGGCTCCCCGCCCTGCAGATTTACGGCTCCTCCATGGTACCTACGGTGAATTCCGGGGAGTACGTGGTCGCCCTGAAGCATTCCAATTTCCTCCGGGGAGACATCGTTGCTTTCTATTACGGGAACAAGATTCTTGTCAAGCGGTACATCGCCGGTCCCGGCGAATGGGTCAATATCGATGACGAAGGCAATGTCTATGTGAATAATGCCTATCTGGATGAGCCCTATGTCCTGGAGAAGGCAAAAGGCGAATGCGACCTGACGTTCCCTTACCAGGTGCCGGAAGATAAATACTTCCTCCTGGGTGACCACAGAGCGACCTCCGTAGACAGCCGGAGCAATTCCGTGGGCTGCGTCTCGGAAGAACAGATTGTGGGCCGCGTGTTTTTCCGCATCTGGCCCCTGAACCAGATCGGTTACGTGTATTAACAGTTGGCAGTCGGTAGTCGGTAGTCGGCAGTTGGTAGTTTTAATGTTAGCTACGAACCACGAACTACGAACCACGAACCAACAACCCATAACCCATAACCCTTAATCTATATAATGTAGAAGAGGTAGACACGTGTCATACAGTTACGAACAAAATGTGAATCGTATGAAAAAGGAGATTTCCGCAAAGAAGAAGCGTACGGCTGTCCTTTGCGGATTAGGTGCTGCTGTCGTGGCAAGCACGGTTCTGATTCTGACCAAGCCGGCTTCCACGATGAGCAACGATACCTACTGCGGATATGAAGAGCACTTCCATGACGACAGCTGCTATGTCGTCTCGGAGGTGCTTGCCTGCGGTTTAGAGGAGTCGGAAGGCCATCTCCACGGCGCAGAATGTTTCGATGAAGAAGGCAATCTGATCTGCACTCTTCCCGAATCGCTGCCCCACACGCATGACAGCTCCTGCTATGCCCTGCAGAAGACGCTGGTCTGCGACAAGGCAGTGCATACCCACTCCCTCCAGTGCTATTCCAATCCCAGGGCGGATCTGGAGAGCATCACGGACTGGGAGGATTCCTTCCGCAAGCTGAAGCTTACCGGCATGTGGTCCGATGACGTGGTCACCGTTGCCGAAACCCAGCTGGGGTACGAAGAAAGCAAACAGAACTTCCAGGTAGGAGAGAACAACGCCGTCTCCGGCATTACGAGATACGGCGAGTACTTCGGCAATCCTTACGGTGACTGGTCCTCCATGTTCTGCGGCTTCTGCATGAACTTTGCCAAGGTGGACGGCGCCCTTATGCCCTATGATGCCGATGTGAACCAGTGGATGCAGAAGCTCTCCGATGCCCAGCTCCTGACCGATGCCTCCTACATCCCCTCCAAGGGCGATATTGTCTTCCTGGAGCTGAAGGAAACCGTTCCTGTAACGGTGGAGGCTGTGGAAGAAACAGTCGCCGCCGCTCTTCCCGCAGAGGAGGCAGCAGCGCCTGCAGAAGTATATACGGAATCCTATCCCGCATACGAAGAAGTACCCGTATACGAAGAAGTTCCCGTAATTGAGGAGATTCCCGTATATGAGGAACTCCCTGTAATAGAGGAAGCCCCGATTACGGACGGAATTCCCGTGGTTGAGGACATCCCTGTTGTGGATGTTCCCCTGGCAGAGGAAATCCCCGTTGTGAGAGATATTCCCGTGGCGGAGGAAATTCCTGCGGAGGAAGAGACTCCCGTTGCAGAGGCTGCAGAGGCGGCTCCCGTGCAGCAGATGATAGAAATTACCCGCCGCGTTCCCGCCATCGTCTCCTATGTGGGTACGGATGACAGCGGCGCCATCTTCTTCAATGCCATCGGCCAGGTCAGCAAGGGCAGCGTTTCCAAGGGCGCCTACTTCCTGAATGATTCTGCCATTCTCGGCTACGGCCGCATGGCGCTGAATCCCAACTTCGGCAAGGAAGAGGAAGCTGAAATTCAGGAAATCGGCGTTGTTACCATTGAATCCGAACCGGCAGAGGACGGGGTCATTGCCGTCGTTTCCGGCAAGCTCCCCACCGGAGCCTATGTAACGATTGAAAAGGTCTTCCTCAGCGAGGAAGATGTGCTCAGGTATTTCGGCGACAAGGCCGGCTCCATTGAGAATATGTTCTCCTACGACATCAAGATCATGGTGGACGGGGAAGAATGGCAGCCGGATGAAACCGTCAGCGTGACCATGAAGAATCTGGATGCTTCCGTCATGGCCAGCGATTCCGTAGAGGTAACGCACGTTCATAATGACGTGGCAGAAGAAGTCGCCCCGGCACTGAACGCCAACCGGGACGTCAACTTTGATGTCAACCGCTTCTCTCTGGTCATCATCACCGCGGGTGCCGGCAGCAATGCCACCACGACCTACTGGCAGAAGATTACGAGCACAGACGAAATCGTCAATGGCGGCGTGTATATTTTTTCCACGACGGGCGGCAAGATTCTCGGCCAATCAAATGGATCAAGAACAACCGGAACGCTGAATATGACGGCTGCTGAAGACGGCAACTACTACACTACGAATCTTGGCAGCAACTACTTCTGGAAGTATTCCACTGGCGATAACGGTAAGTTCGTCAATGTAGGAAACAGTAAATATAAGCTGACGATTCGCGGCAGCAGCAACTACAAGAAAATTGTAGGTGAAAATTATTACGGTGGCACTTCGGTCATCAAAAACGGAGATTACTTCAATGTAAAACGGGATGGTCGTTATCTGTACTATTACAACGGTGATTTTATTTCGTACAGTGATCCGTATAATATTGTCATTTATAAACAGACGACGGCACCTGTGGAGCCCACGAATCCGGAAACCAAGTGGGTGAGAGTGACCCAGGGAAATCTGGATCCGAGCGGTACCTATCTCATCGTTTCCAATACCACGGGAACCCAGTACGCAATGGGCGTCGGCAATTCCACGACCGCAACGGCGAAGCAGGTGACACTCACGCCCACCACGGACGGGAAGTTTACCACGACCGATGTCACGGATTCCGAGTACTGGTATGTTGACATAGGCAATCAGAGTGATGAAAGAGTCTTTACCAGCGGCAGTACCGCCGTTATGGGCAAGGGTCTCACCATGAAGACCTCCAACAACGGGGTCACCTATCTGATTGTGAGTGATGAAAATGCCACCAGCAACAAGGTGGTCATATTCAACGGCGACGTGACGATTCAGTACACCACCGGCAGCGATACCCGGTATCTGACCTATGACAACGGCTTTGCCAGAACCGCCAGCAGCTCCGGTACCGTGCAGATTTACCGACTGGATGACGGAACTGCTCAGGAAGAGCCGGAGGATCCTGTCGGTCCTCTGCCGGGCGGCGGCGGAGACGCGGCCGACAGGCCCGATTACCCACCCTACACCCCCGTTTCCGGTGCAATTACGGAAGAGACGACTCTCGGTTCTGTAAAGGGGAATGCCTGGTCCGACCCGGCCACCTCCAATCTGGAATCGAAGTTCACAGGTAAGCCCGCCGATGACGGAAAAATCCTGACGGATAAATCCGTTGTCTACGGAAAGGACGACTACGACGCCTTTGAAAGCTACGATCCCAACACCTTCGGTGTAACCCTGTCCGCTCTGGGGCAGAAGTTCGTTGTTGACGATCTGGTTACCTATCAGCCGGCGCTGGACGTGGTATTTATTCTGGACGTATCCGGCAGTATGATCAATACGGTCAATGCTGACGGCAAGACCAGCGCGTCCACCATGATTAAATCCGTGAATGCGCAGATGAAAAACATTCTGGATGCCAACACGGATAACAGAGTCGGCGTTGTTGCCTTCTCGACGGAGTCCAAAACGCTTCTGGAACTGGGCCGCTATACGGCGACGAACAATCAGTTCTTCCCGGAAGGAAACTATACGGACAGGGAAGCTTCCCTTTCTCCGAGCAGCAGCATCCGGAGAACGGACGGCACCCTGAGCAAGGGCACTTACAGTGCCGGCTGGCAAGGGACTTACACCCAGCGAGGCATTGCCCAGGCCAATCAGGTCTTTCAGAATGCGGAGGATACCGTTCTCCATAAGACGGAAACTGTGTCCACGGAGGAAGGCAGCTACACCATCAGTTATGACGTTCCCCGCCGCCCCGTCTTCATTCTGATTTCCGACGGTGAACCGACCTACTGCACCAGCGATTACAATAAAGTCCTGAATACCTCCAAAAACTATGGCAGCGGCAATACGGGATATAATACCAGCAATAAAAAAATCACTGATTCCAGCAAATCTACCAATAACAACAAAGGTGTTCTGGGTTATTACACCATTCTTTCTGCCCAGTATTATAAGGATCAGGTAAAGGAAAAGTACAACTACACAGCACCTGTATTCTTTACCATCGGCACCGGTATTTCCCCGACGGGTACCAACAGCTATGCGCTTTCGGTGGCAGGCGATGATTACAAGCGGGCGGTTCTGAATCCGACATCAGCGAATATTGCTGCTTTACAGAATTCACCCGGCGGCATCTGTACTGACAGTGCTCTTTCCGGAACGGATAACAGCAACAAAACGCTGAATGTAGACAATACCAGCAAGATGCTGTATAAGCTCCTGAACGGTCAGTATTCGAGCAGTTCTGTTAAAATCGGTAAATTCGGATCTACTTCGACAGGGAACTCCAGCTCGGTTTCGGTCATCGGCAATCCCTATACAAAATATGCTTATGCCGATAAAGCGTTTTTCATGACGGACAGCTCGGTTACCGATCTGACGAATGCTCTGCAGCAGGCCATGCAGGAAATCAAGAAGAGCAGCGTCTATGCCTTTATCCTCCGGAACAATACGGAGGCAGTGATTTCCGATACCATCGGCAGCGGCATGGAAGTCAAGGGCGAACCGAAGCTCAGCTATTTCGGAGATATTTTTGATCCGGATTCTTCCTCCACGGAGAACGGCGTTACCACCTACAGCTTCAGCGGTACGGTGACGGATCCTTACGGCTCCGGCCATCAGGTAGATCTGAGCCATATCCGGGCAACCGTGGAAACAGATGCCGGCGGCCATCAGGTGATCAGCCTTCATATGAAGGACGATGCCGTTCCCACCTATACGCCCAGCCTGGATAAAAACGGCAACATCAGCTTCTATTATGAAGAGCTGCCGGCCCGCCTGATTTATCAGGTCGGTCTGACCCAGGATTCCGAGAATCGGGTCAAGGCCCTGTCGGGTACGACGAATTCCCTCACGTTCTATACCAACGCCTGGGACGATACCGGCGCTTCCGAATCTGCATTCAAGCCTACATCCAATAATATATACTATCAGAACAACGATTATCAGACGAAGGATTCTCTGGACAAAGCCGAGAATACCACCGGAACCAAGGAACATGTTTCCGAGGTTACCGGCACTACGGCTGCTGACAGTAAGCTGCAGATCGAGGCGGATCTGGGCAATAACGGCAAGCTGGTATTTACCGGCGAAAAGACGCCCACGCCTCCCCCCGAGAAGAAACCGCCTGACAAGTCCAAGGTGATTGACGCCTTCCGGGATGGCGTTGACAACCCGGACACGGACCTTGACAACAAAGACGGTATTGACCTGACGGATCTGTACCGGCTGTATCTGAACGTCGGCCCGGAGACATCTCTGGACGCACTCGATATCATGTTTGTTATTGACTCCTCCACCAGTATGTGCGGAGCCAACACTGCACCTGAGATTAATGGCGGTTACGATGCCAAGGATATCAATGGCAATCAGAGCTGGCGCTGCTGGGCATTGGATACTTTGATGAACGGTCAGCTGGAAGGACAGACGGATGTCCCAGCAAAGTCCATCAACTATAGTAGAAATAACGCAAAGCAGCATCAGACAACTCTTTACAATAACGGTTTGATTGCAAGGATTGCCCAGCAGAATCCGGATAATCAGATTGCTATTGCCAGATTCTCTGAGAAATCTGCAAAACTCCTTGATTGGACGAAGGCCAGCGAGTACTTAAGTTCCCACCTGGGGAAAGAGGGAATTAAGTATAGCAATGTATCCGGTACCAACTATGAAGCTGGACTCCGAGAAGTTATAGATTTCCTGAATTCTGATAAAGTTAAAAATGACGGGAATAAAAAAATCTTGATTTTCCTCAGTGACGGTCTTCCCACCAGATACTTTGAATCACTCTTATCCGGTGATACGGTTTACGGTTCCACGGAAGGTGAGACGGAAATCGGAAAAACCAGAGAAGGTATTAATGAGTTCCTTAGTCGCTATAACAATATGCTTACCGGAGATGATCCGGAGCTGGTAATATACACGGTTCAGGTTGGTACTTGGGAATCAGATTTGCTTCCGCTTCTCTCAAACAATAAGAATTATGGCAGCACGGACTTTGGCGATATTCTGGATGAAATGGATAATATGATCACCCGCTATGCCGGCCACTATTCCAATATGTACGTGAAGGATACCCTGAGCCAGTATGTGGACTTCTACGCGGATGATCTGGATCTGCTGGTAACAAAGGTACACAGAAACAGCACGGACGGGCAGGGAACCATCCTGTATCAGAACGGCGGCCTGACAGAGGCCGGTGCAGCCCTTCTGAAGCCCATTTCCGATGACCCGGCTACCTCCGGCGTCTATGTGGATTACGACAGCAAGACGGTGTATATGCGGTTCCAGGATGACTTCCATGAAGAGCCCGGATATCTGTACAGCCTGTCCTTCAACGTAAAGGCAACGCAGACTGCCTATGACCTTTACAATGACAATATCATTGAAGGCAAGGAACCTTACACGGATGACAACTCCCTGACCAGACCGGACAGGCAGAGCCCCATCGTCATGGAGGGTGATTCCTCTACGGACTACACCTTCAACGGAAACAACACCAGCTCCGGCAAGCCCGGCTTCTATTCCAACCAGGATGCGGTTCTCCACTATGATCAGCAGCTGGCAGGAGAAGAAAGCCCCACGACCTACGAGAGCTCCTATGACGATCCTGTCATTCAGGTCTCCAACCAGAGCTTTACGGTTACCAAGGACTGGGCAGACAAGGACTACAATCATGATCTGAAAGATTCCGTCAGGGTTCAGCTTTACAGAACGATAGGTACGACCACGGAAGCCGTCGGCGATCCGGTGGTCCTGAATAAGGATAACAACTGGACCTATACCTGGGATAAGCTTGTCAGCGGCGTGGATCACGGCTATTCCTACTCCGTGCAGGAAATCGAAGTCAACGGAAATCCCGTGGCGGATTCCGGCTATACGGTCAGCTATTCCGAACTGACGCAGGTCGGAACTGCCAACAGCCAGACGATTACCAATACCCCCGCCACGGCGGACGTGGTATTCCAGAAGGTGGGATACAACGGAAACAGCACGGTGGAAATCCATGTTGCGGGCATTGAGTTTGAGGTCTATGAAAGCGACAGCGCCGGAAATATGACCTCCAACAAGTTCGGTACGAAGTTCGTAA
>JAZLHH010000060.1:0-17807 GCA_045616745.1 Candidatus Limivicinus sp.
TGGACTTCGTCGATGAAGATATAGTTCGTCTTTCCCGCCTGATATGCCTGTTCAACATACTCATTCAGCTTATGATACTCAAGCAGCGGCTCATATTCACTCAGGCTGTAATTGATGTCTATGATGTTTGCATCAGTATCCGTCTGCCGGACAAAATCCATAAATGCTTCCAGGAGCTTTGACTTTCCACTGCGTCGTACGCCGGTAATGACCTTGATATCCGGTGTTCCCATCACGTCTTTCAGTTTGTCAAGATAAAAAGTTCGTTCAATCAGTTTCATAGCATTTCCCTCTACGGCTCATAGTATACCACGCCTATTTCGCAAAATCAATTGAAAGTCAAAAATGCGAAATAGAATTTTTGATAAAATAGCGGCAGGGAATGTAATAATCGCCTTGCAGCTCGTACCAAAGACCGTTGTTATCATCATAAATGTACTTGTCCATATTCAAAATCCTCCGTATAATTAGTTCGCGTATATGCCACAGTTTCCCGGCTGCCACATGTTGTTATATTGTTTTACCAGATTTTCCTTCCCTTGCTTTTTCCCTTATGAGGCTCTTTTTACATTTTTTATTGTACAGTATTTCAGTATTTGTTAAAATGAAAGTATCAATGTTTCTGCGGAAACATATTTCAAAAATTTCAACACAAGGAGAAAGAGAATATGAAAGCGAAAAAATGGCTGCTCATAGCGCTTGCTATGATTTTTCTCGGCACACTCGGTGCCGGTCTGATTCAGTCGAGCTTCGGTTATGTTTCCATTACTGATGCCGTGATTGAAACGGATACCGGAACGCTTACCGGTTATCTTCTGGTTCCGAAGAATGCCACTTCCGAAAATCCTGCTCCGGCGATCGTCACGAGTCACGGATATCTCAACAACCGCGAAATGCAGGATCTGAACTTTGTGGAGCTGTCCCGGCGCGGTTTCGTTGTTTTTGCGATGGATGCCTATTCTCACGGTGATTCCTCGGTTGCCGTTGATGACAAGGGAAGTGAAATCAGCAGAGGAACCGGCGGTATGGTGGATGCTGTCGAGTATCTTTCCGGTCTCAGTTTTGTCGACAGTGAGCGGATCGGTGTAACCGGTCACTCCATGGGCGGCGGTTATTCCGATGCTACGGCAAAGTATTATTCCCGTCTGGAATCTGATGCCATCGAAAGCGGAATGGATCCCGAAGAGGCATCCTCCCTCAACAAGATTGCAGCAGTTCTGACCATAGGCAATGTTCCCAGCGGTCTTCAGGAGTTTGCCCCCTACAACTGCGAGGTTGGTATCATCGCGGGCAGATTTGACGAATTCTTTATCGTTACCGTGAAGGATACCATGATTACCATTCTCGACAACCCCGTAGCAAAGGGTCTGTTCTCTCTGCAGACGGGGAAGCCTATTACGGATACCATTGTGGAGGGCCAGCGCTATGTGAATGATGAAACCGGTAACGGTATCCGCATGTGGGCTCCCTGGCAGACGCATCCGTGGAATCACTTCTCAACGAAGACTTGTAATCACACGATTGAATTCTTCAGCGACGCACTCGGTGCTCCCCGTCCGATTGCCTCCAACAATCAGATCTGGAATATCAAGGAAGCGCTGAACTGCGTTGCACTTCTCGGCTTTTTCCTCCTCCTGGTGCCTCTGGCAGAAGTACTGATGAATACCGGCTTCTTCCGGGAGCTGAAGTGCGAGACCGATGCCCCCTGCGTGGAACCAGGCAAAAAGTCAACGTATGTCTGGACGAATTTAGCATGTACCATCCTCTGCGGGATCCTGATTATGCCGCTGATTGCCGTTGGCTATCTGCTCATGGTCAATAAATTCTGGCCTCAGGATACCACCGGAGGCATTGCTCTCTGGAGTTTCGGCTGCGGCTTTGTAGCTCTGATTTTCCTGAAGGCGGGCGGATTCCGCTGGACGAAGGAAGACTGCGGCGTGAAAATCGGCGGAAGGAAAATCTGGAAGTCCTTCCTGCTGGCATTGACAGTAACAGCCCTTGCCTTTTCCACCGTTTTCATCACCGACTGGCTCTTCAAAACAGACTTCCGGATCTGGACCTTTGCCGTCAGAGTCTTCAGCGCCGATAAAATCTGGGTGGCCGTCAAGTATCTGCCGTTCTTCCTCTTCTATTATCTCGTCAACAGCCTGGCAGTCAGCCGCAATCGTCTGAACGGCTGGAGTGAAGGTAAGCAGATTTTCATGAGCTGCCTGTGGAATGTTTTGGGAATTCTCCTGTTCGTTGCTCTGCAATATATACCGCTCGCCATCAACGGAATGACCTTCTTCGGCGCTATTCTGAGCGGTACTCTTGCATCGGCCGGCGCCCTGTTCCCGTTGCTTTTGTTCCCGGTTGTACCGATTCTGTGCTTTGCCGCAGCGATTGGCATCAAGCTGTACAAAAAGACCGGCAATGTCTGGATTGCCGGATTCATCAATGCAATGGTCATTACCATGCTTACCGTTGCAAATACTTCTTTCAGCTACCCATACTGAGGAAGAAATGGCTCAAATCCTGTTTTCACTCAGGATCTGATGACTCCGGACTAAGCCCTGAAACATTTTATCAGCACCTGCCTGCCGCCCTGCTGTTTATCTTCCATTTAGTTCCGCTTTATTGACTATAATTCTATTAAAGGTTATACTTAACCCAAATGAATTGTTTTGACAGGGAGTGTCCATATGCCTGCATTATCAATGTTTTATGGTATCATCGTCCGCATGCAAAGTGAATTAGGCGGCAAGCACCATTGTCCCCATCTCCATGCTATATATGGTGATGATGAAGTTGTCATGGCACTGAGTGGTGAAATTCTGGAAGGATCTTTTCCTGCGAAACAGCTTAAGATGCTGGTAGCATGGATGGCAATTCATGAGGATGAACTAATGGCTAATTGGAATATGCTGAGTTCCGGTGACGGATTCTTCAAAATTGAACCTTTGCGTTGAAAGGAGAAACTATGCTGAGACCTACTGCTAAAACGGTTGTTCCACAGGACAACTATCTTCTTTCTATCGAATTTGACAATGGAGAAAAACGTGTTTTTGATGTAAAGCCGTATATTCGTGGCAATTGGTACAATAAGCTTTCAGATGCGGCTTATTTCAAAGCTGTCTTTGCTGACGGATATACAATTTCATGGCCGGACGGACAAGATATCTGTCCTGATGAACTGTATGATTTGAGCAGTCCGCTGTAAAAAGCGGGCTGCTTTTTTCATGGACAGAAATAACAGGCTCAATTGGCTCAAATCCCTCAAGTCGATTCCTGCGTAAAAAGAAAAAAAGAGTAATATTATTATTTATTATTTGCGTGTCTTCAAAAAGAGATTAAGTTTAAGTTTTAGTTTGGCAATTCCTTCTGCAGGCGGAGTAACCGACGCAGACAGAAAAAGCGGCGCGCAGGCGCCGCTTTTTCGCATTTCTTCGTATTTATTCGTACTTTTCCAGCATGGTTTCGAGGCCGTATCTGGCCTTCATAGCCCTGATTTCGGCCATGATGTCGCCGTTCTTATGGTGTTCCAGACATTCCTCATTCTTCCAGCCTTCGACCAGAAGGACTTTGCCGGAACCGTCCAGCGCTGAATAATAGTCATATCCGAGGCAGCCTTCTTCTGCCTTGACCTCTGCCTGAAGTCCGCTTTCCTGCATTTCTCTGGCAAAGTTCACCGGATTGCCGGCTTCGCCGGTGTAATACGCATGCAGTACAATTCTGTCCATCTCTTTCTCCCTTTATTCTTAATTCATAATTATTATGCCGTTTTGCCGGTCAGTCGGCCCAGCGGGCATTGGCATAGATTGCTCTGCCGACGCCGATCAGGTCTGCGCATCCGTCGGCAAATACCGACTCGGCCTCTGCCAGCGTCGTCACGCCGCCGGTGAGAAGGACCGGAATACCGACGGCCTGCTTCACGGGAACGGAAATATCCCGGAAATAACCCGGCTCGGTGTGACCGGGACGGACATAGCCCTTCACGCCGCCCGTGATATGAATCAGGTCAGCGCCGTTTTTCTCAAATGCTTTGCAGGCATATACGCAGTCTTCCACCGTGCTTCCGCCGTCTTCATAGTCACAGCCGCCGATGCGGATGGCCAGCAGAAAGTCATCTCCCGCTGCTTCCCGGACGGCGCGAAGCACTTCGCAGTGGAGCCGGGTCCGGTTTTCCAGGGACTGAGAGCCGTATTCATCCGTTCTTTTATTGGTAATCGGCGAGAAGAACTGATTCAGAAGATAACCGTGGGCAGAATGGACTTCCACGCCGTCAAAGCCTGCCTGCTTTGCACGGAGGGCGGCATCGGCAAACCATTGGGTAATCTCATGAATCTGCGAAACCGTCAGTTCCTCCGGCATCTCTTCCTGCCGCCGCGGGTGCAGTACCGCGCTCGGGCCGACAACCGTCTGCCCGGTAACCCGTGACAGGGCGGCCGAACCGGCATGGCTGATCTGCGCAATGATTTTTACGCCCTGCGCGTGGACACATGCGGTCAGCTTTGAAAATCCGGGGATGCACTCATCCCCTGCCATTGACAGCTGGCCCGGACTTGCCTTTCCCTGTTTGCCCACATAGCTGTGCTCTGTGATAATCAGGCCGATTTTGGAGTATTTTGCTCTTTCTTCATAGTATTTGCAGAGGTCTTCCGATACGCAGTCATTCTCCGCCGCCTTTTCCGTTGCCATCGGAGGCATGACCAGGCGGTTCGGCAGCACGAGACTGCCCAGCTTTACGGGTTCAAAAAGATTGTCAGACATTTCTCTCTCCTTCTCCGGCAACATTTCCGCCGGCTTGTTCTTCCAGACTGTCCATCATGGTTTTTACGTGCTCATCCTGCATCAGGTCATAGAGGATTCCCAGCAGGTACCTCGCAACGGGTACGGAGCCGTTCTCCTCCGCCTGCCGGGCATAGGCCAGGGCCAGATTGACGATATCCGGATTCGCTCCGATAATAAAGCCGTTCTCTCCGCTGATCTTCAGCATTTCCTCCACGGCGGGCTCTTTATAATCACTGCCGGCGGAACGTTTTACCGCATCCAGCCCTGCCTGACCTTCCAGAGAATCCGGTTCGTAGTCCAGGCTGAGGAGGAAACAGCCTGCCGCCTCCCGGTACTGCTTCCGGCGGAGGAAGCCGGAGCCCAGCAGCCGATAGCCTCGGGCAAAATCCGCTGCTCGGAAAGCCATCCGGAGAACCTCCTTGCATAGCGCTTCTCCCTGCTCTTCCTCTCCGGCAGCAATCCGGGCCTCACTGCAGTCCAGCCCGATTTCCCCGTTCACCGGGTTCCAGCGCCGGGCCTTTTTCAGAGCCTCCGCCGCTTCCGGGTACAGCCCGGCATTCCGGAGGAGATTGCCGTACAGCTGATACATCCGGGCAAAATTCTCCGCAATGTTTTTGGACGGCGTCTCCGATTGGTTTACATAATCATAAATCATATACTCGAAGGACTCCGTGAAGGAATGGTAGGCAGCAAATCTGTCCCCGGTTTCCTCCAGCTTTGCAATGAGCGACTCCAGCATGATCATTGCTTTTTTCTCATCCGTCTTTGCGGTAACCTCGGCAGTATGCAGAAGCGAATTGAAATCCATGATCTGGCTCCTTTCCGAACCGGCTTTTTTCTTGTACATTATTCTAACATATCGGATTTCCTCTTGCAATCCGCGCCCTTTGGATTACAATATCCCTGAAAATAACAGTCGAGGTGAGTTTTATGGACAGAATACTGCGGGCAACTGCCGCAGAAGGAATGATAAAAATGGCCGTCATCGACGGCCGGGATCTGGTGGAACGGGCCCGGGAAATCCACGGCTGCACGCCTACCGCATCCGCAGCACTGGGGAGAACGCTCTGCGCCGCCTCTCTTCTGGGAAATGCCATGAAGGAGGACGAGGCAGCGCTCACCATCCGCGTTGCCGGGAACGGGCCGATCGCCGGCATTGTGGCCGTGTCCGACTGTCAGGGGAACGTCCGCGGATACTGCGGCAATCCGGAGGTCTCTCTGCCCCTGCGGGAAGACGGGAAGCTGAATGTCGGCGGAGCCGTAGGGTCGGAAGGCACTCTGACCGTCAGCCGGGACATCGGCCTTGTGGAGCCTTACGTAGGCTCCGTCAATCTGGTCAGCGGCGAAATTGCGGAGGACGTAACCTCCTATCTTCTTTCTTCCGACCAGGTACCCTCCGCCTGCGGGCTGGGCGTCCTGGTAGGCACGGATGAAAGCATTCTGGCAGCCGGCGGCTTCATCGTGCAGCTCATGCCGGGTGCGGAGGAGGAGCTTATTTCCCGCCTGGAAGACAACATTTTCCTGATGGATCAGCTCACGGTCATTCTGAATGAAGACGGGGCGGAGGAAGTCTTCCGTCAGGTTCTCAAAGGCATCGAGTACCATCTCGTGGGAGAGCCGGAGGCTGTGGAATACCGATGCAGCTGCAATATTGACAAGGTAAGGGACGCACTGATCTGTCTGGATGATCAGGATCTGAATGCGCTTCTGGAGGACGGTCAGGATATTGAAGTTTCCTGCCAGTTCTGTGACAAAATCTATTCCGTATCCCCAGCAGAAATCATCGCACTGCGGGAAGCAGCGGAAAAAGAATAAACTCCTGCAATATAGTAAAATTTCCGGAGAATTACTCCGGAAATTTTTTTTGGAAAAAGCTGCGGATCTGTTCCTGCGGCGCCCTGGCCGTACCGGAAATCATCTCCGGACGTCCGCCGCCCCGGCCTTCCACCGCTTCGTTGATTTCTTTGGCAAGCTCCCGCAGGTTTCGGTTTTTGCTGCCGATAATATATTTTTCGCCGCAGAACACAGCGGCAACTTCATGCCGCTCCATCAGGAGATTGCAGTACTCTCTCTGGGCTGCATCGCCCAGCTCCGTAAATACGCAGTTCTCATCCAGCGGCAGGCAGTGTACCAGACGCTGCTCCAGCTCCGCCTTCTCCGCCTTCAGGGCATCCCGCTCCGCCATCAGCTTCTGCGCTGCCGGGAGCACCTCCTCCCGGGGACTGGAGAGCAGATTGGAAATCCCCGTAACGCTGCTCTGATAGTCATTAAAGCGCTCCAGAGCATCCAGCCCGGAAATCATGGTGACTCTGGTGCCGCCCCGGTGGCGGGAAACGGTAAGAATCTTGATGAGACCCACCTGCCCCGTGGATTCCATATGCCGCTGGCTGCAGGCACAGAGGTCGATTCCCTGGATTTCCACCAGGCGCAGCTCCGGCATCTGATCCAGCTCCAGCTTGGCCCGGAACTGCAGCTGCGGAATCTCTTCCTTCGTCGGGTAGAAGACCCGGACGGGGCGGTCCTCCGCAATGGCTTCATTGGCCTCTTTCTCAATCTCCAGCATCTGCTCCCAGCTCAGCTCGCCGTCAAAATCGGCCGTCACCACGTCCGAAGCATGATAGCCCACATTATTGAAGCCGTAGTGATTGTGCACCAGGCCGGAAATCATGTGTTCCCCGGTGTGATTCTGGGCCTTACGAAAATCCTGATCAATCAACATAGAGCACCCGGATTCGGATAATATTCTCGATTTTTCCGATTTCTTCCACCGTTTTCGGTCCTATCTTTTTTCCCAGGTCCAGAATGGTATAGGCATAATCGCCCCGGGCCTTGTTGATCATGTGTTCCACGTTGATATTCCTGTCGGAGATGCAGTCCAGAATCTTCGTCAGCATGCGGGGCACATTTCTGTGTATCACGCAGAGGCGGCAGCAGCCCATCCGGCTGAGGGTGGCATCCGGCAGATTGACGCTGTGGGTAATATTTCCGTTTTCCAGATAATCGATGATTTCTGCGGCAGACATGCCTGCGCAGCGTTCCTCGGACTCCGGCGTGCAGGCTCCGAGATGGGGCATGGCAATCACATTGGGTGCCTGCAGTATGACCTCATTGGGGAAGTCGGTTACGTACTTTCCCACCTTTCCGGATTGCAGCGCCTCGGTCATGGCTTCGTCATCCACCACTTCCGCCCGGGACTCATTCACGATTCTGACCCCGTCCTTCATTTTGGCAAAGGCCTCCCGGTTCAGAATATGGTGTGTATTCTCCGTGTAGGGAACGTTGACGGAAATATAGTCGGAATGGAGGAAAATGTCATCCAGCGTGTCCGCATGGAGAACTTCCCGGGACAGACGCCAGGCGGCGTCCACGGACATGAAGGGGTCATAGCCGTAAACCTTCATGCCGAATTCCAGCGCGATATTGGCCACCAGTGCCCCAATTGCCCCCAGGCCGATGACACCCAGGGTCTTTCCCAGCAGTTCCGGACCGGCAAAGCTGCTCTTTTTCTTTTCCACCAGGCCGGGGATTTCCTCTCCCCGATCCGCAATGGAGCGGACATAGTCAATGCTCCCGAGCACATCCCGGGATGCCATAATGAGAGACATGATTTCCTGCTCCTTCACGGCTTCGGCATTGGCTCCGGGGCTGTTGAAAACAACGATTCCCTTCTCCGCACATTTTTCAATCGGGATATTGTTGAACCCGGCACCGGCACGGCCGATGGCCAGCAGCTCTTCATTGAATTCGGTATCATGCAGACTGGCAGAGCGAATCAGCATGGCGTCGGGATTCGGTATCTCCGGGCCCACGGCGTATCCCTGCTTTTCCAGCAGGCGGATGCCGGACTCGGAAATGGCATTCATGGTTTTAATCTGAAACATGCTGATATTCAAACTCCTTCATATATTCTGCCAGAGCTTTCGCTCCTTCCACCGGCATGGCATTGTACAGCGAGGCACGGATGCCGCCGGTAATCCGGTGCCCTTTCAGGTTGACCAGGCCCTGTTCCGCCGCGCCTCTGACGAATTCCGCGTCCAGCTCTTCCGAGGGGGTGCGGAACGTGATGTTCATTCCGCTGCGGGAATCCGGACGGGCATGGGGAAGATAAAAACGGCTGTTGTCCAGCACATCGTAAATCAGCCCGGAGCGTTCCTGCCGCAGCCGCTCCATCTCCGTGATGCCTCCGCTCCGGAGAATCCAGTCCAGCATCAGAGACAGCATGTAGATACACCAGCAGGGGGGCGTGTTGAGCATGGAATCACTGTCAATCATTTCCCGGTAGCTGAAAATCTGCGGGGTACAGGGCAGCTCCCTGCCGGCAAGATTCCTGCGGAGAATCACGATGGTGAGGCCCGCGGGTGCCAGGTTCTTCTGGGCTCCGGCATATATCAGGCCGTAACGGGAAACGTCCACCGGCCGGGACAGAATGTCCGAAGACATGTCGCATACCAGGGTTGCCGTTCCTTCCGGCACATACTGCCATTCCGTACCGTAAATGGTATTGTTGGCACAGTAGTAAAAGTATTCCGCATCCGGGGAGCACTGCAGCTCTTCCTGCGTCGGAATGCTCCGGTAGCCCTCATCCTTTGTGGAGCCGGCAATATGCACAGTCCCGTATTTCTCCGCTTCCTTTGCCGCTTTCCCGGAGAAATTCCCGGTAAGGACATAATCCGCCGTCTTCCCCTGAAGGAGATTCATGGGAATGGCGGCAAACTGGGCCGTAGCTCCGCCCTGGAGGAACAGAATTTCATGCGTTTCCGGAATGTTCATGGCAAGACGCAGCCGTTCCTTCGCCTCGGCGAATATTTCCCGGAACACCGGGCCCCGGTGGGTCATTTCCATGACCGACATGCCGCAGCCTTTATAATTGAGCAGGTCCTTCTTTGCTTTTTCCAGTACCGGTTCCGGGAGAACCCCAGGACCGGCGGAGAAATTATATACACGTTCCATACAGGCACTCTCCGTCCGTATTTTCGATTCTGACATTCGCTATGGTGTTCTTTTCGGCACCTTCCGCTTTCACCAGAAGATAGGTGTCGGTATGCCCCTGGCTTCCGCTTTCCATCAGCACAGGCAGAACCTTGCCGATCTGGGCTTCCAGGAACTCCCGGCGCATTTCCGCGGCAATCTGGGAAGCCGCCTGCGCCCGGCGGGACTTTTCCTTCGCCGTAAGCTGTGCCGGCATTTTGTCTGCCGGGGTCCCCGGCCGCCGGGAATAGGGGAAAATATGCATCTGGGCAAAGCCGCACTTTCGGATGAAAGCCAGCGTCTCCCGGAAATTCTCCTCCGTCTCGCCCGGGAAGCCGACGATCATGTCGCAGGTGACGGAACAGCCGGGAAAATACTCCCGGAGCAGGCAGCAGCTCTCATAAAACCGGGCGGTATCGTACTTCCGGTTCATTGCCTTCAGCGTTTCATCACAGCCGCTCTGCAGCGCCAGATGAAAATGGCGGCAGATATTGGGGAATCGGGAAATCCTCTCGCAGAATTCTCTGTCGATGATTCTGGGCTCCAGAGACCCCAGATGGAGGCGCATATTGCCTGCGGCGACAGCGCAGGCCTCCAGCACATCCGCAAGACCCGGCTTTCCCGGCAGATCCAGGCCGTAGGAAGCAATTTCAATGCCCGTAATGACCAGTTCCCGAAAGCCTTCCTTCGCCATCCGGGCGGTTTCCGCCGCCGCATCCGCCACGGGAAGACTGCGGAGTCTGCCCCGGGTATAGGGAATGATACAGTAGCTGCAGAAGTTCACGCAGCCGTCCTGAATCTTCAGCATGGCTCTCGTTCTGCCGTCCACTGCGCCTGCGGGCAGGAATTCAAACGCATACCTGTGAAACGGGTCGTCCTTCACACACGCGGCAACTCCGGCAGCTATGGCATCCACGAAGCCCTTTTTGTCATTCGTTCCGTAGACGATGTCGCCTTCCGCTTCCTGGGCCTGGCTATAACAGCCGCAGACCGCAATCAGTGCACCCGGATTCTCCGACCGGAGCCGGTGAATCAGCTGCCGGGATTTTCTCCCGGCCTCTGCCGTCACCGCGCAGGTGTTCACGATGACCACGTCCGCCGGGCTTCCGCTTTCAAAGCCCCGCTCCTGCAGCATGGTTTCCATGGCCTGAGTTTCATATTGATTTACTTTACATCCCAAACTTGCTATAATATATTTCATGGAACACTATCTCGACAACGCGGCAACAACGCAGGTCTGCCCCGAGGCAGCGGCTGCCGCTCTGAATGTAATGACGAATATTTACGGGAATCCCTCCTCCACGCACACGAAGGGCAGAGAGGCGAAGAAAATCCTGGATGCCTCCCGGAAGGCGGTTGCTTCTGCCCTGGGTGCCAGGCCGGAGGAGCTCGTCTTCACTTCCTGCGGCTCGGAGAGCGACAACTGGGCTCTGCTTGCCGGTGCGGAAGCCATGCACCGGCGCGGGAAGCACATCATTTCTTCCCAGGTGGAGCATGACGCCATCCGCAATACGCTGGCGAAGCTGGAACAGCAGGGATTTGAAGTCACCCGCCTGAAGCCGGACGGCACCGGGAAGATCCCGGCCGAGGCCGTGAAAGAGGCATTGCGTGATGATACTATACTCGTTTCTCTGATGCTGGTCAACAATGAGACCGGCGCGATAAACGACATTCGCGCCGTTTCCGAGCTTCTGAAGGAAGCCGATTCCCCCGCTCTGCTCCATACGGACGCCGTGCAGGCATTTCTGAAGGTTCCCTTCACTGCCGGCAGCCTGGGTGCGGATCTCATTTCCGTCTCCGGGCACAAGATTCATGCCCCGAAGGGCATAGGAGCATTATACATCAAAAGCGGTCTCCGTCTCAAGCCGTTTATTGCAGGCGGAGAGCAGGAATCCGGCCGGAGAGCCGGCACGGAGGCCATGCCGCAGATTGCCGCCTTTGCCGCCGCCTGCCGTCTCGGCAGTGCTGCGGAACAGATGGCCGCGCAGAAGGCAGAGCTGACGGAACGGCTCACGGCAGCAATTCCCGAGCTGCAGTATATCCCCACGGAAGCGCCGCATATACTCAGCATCTCCATGCCGGGCTGGCGCAGCGAAGTTCTCATGAATTTTCTGGAGGCCCGGGAAGTATACGTCTCCCGGAGTTCCGCCTGCAAGCAGGGAAAGCGGAGCCACGTGCTGGAGGCAATCGGGCTTCGCAGCGATGTGATTGACGGTGCCCTCCGCATCGGTCTGTCCCGCTATACAACGGAGGATGACCTGACCGCCCTGGTGGAAGGCCTTTCCGCTGCCCGGAAGCTGAGCCACAGATAAATCACAACAAAGGATTACGGAATGACATCGACTACCATCAAAAAATACAGAGGCATGATTATGCTGGCGTGCAAGCTGGTAATCGCTTTATGCACGGCAGGCGCTTTTCTCTATGTGCTTCTCAATGCCTATCCGGAAAAGGATGTCTGGTTCCGCGGCATTATTCTCTTTGAGCTGCTCTATGCGGCGCTGTTCGGAATCCTCGCCGGAACCTATAACTCCTTCCGTATCGGCATTCTCCGATACAAGGAGCTGGTCTTTACCTATATTCTGTCCACCTTCATCGTCAACTTCATCATGTACTTTGCTCTCTCCCTTTCGGCCAAGCAGCTGCTGAGTGTCGGACCCATGCTGGAGATGATGCTGGTGCAGTGGATTTCCGGCGCTCTTCTTTACAAGCTCTCCGACATCATCTACTTCCGGCTTCATCCTGCCCGGAATTCTCTCATTATTCTCAGCGCCGACAAACATGAGTACAGCTTTATTGAAAAGCTCAAGTCCATCCGGGAGCGGTATTCCATTGCCGAGGTCATCACCGAGGACCTGGGGGAGGAGAAGATTCTGGAGGCACTGGAACAGTATTCCACCGTATTCACCGGAGAGATTGACTACCATCTCCGTCTGAAGATTACGGACTACTGTTTTGAGCACAACAAGCGGCTTCTCGTTATGCCCACGCTGGGAGACATCACCTATAACAACGCCACAGAAACCTTCGTCGGCGACAGTCTGATGTACCTGTGCCGGAACCGGGCCTTCTCCATTGAGCAGCTGGCCATCAAGCGGATCTGCGACATTGTTCTCTCCCTGATCGGCATACTCCTTACCAGCCCCGTCATGCTCATTTCCGCCATAATTATCAAGTGCCAGGACGGCGGCCCCGTGTTTTACCGCCAGACGAGATACACCCGAAACTTTACCAGATTTGAGCTGATCAAGTTCCGCTCCATGATTGTGGATGCCGAAAAGAACGGCGCTCAGTTTACTACGGAAAACGATGACCGGATTACGCCTTACGGCCGGTTTATCCGCAAACATCGGATTGACGAGCTGCCCCAGCTGTTCAATATCATCAAAGGCGAGATGTCCATTGTAGGACCCCGGGCGGAGCGTGTGGAAAACGTGGAATACTACTGCCGGATGATGCCGGAATTCAAATACCGCATGAAGGTCAAGGCCGGCCTCACGGGTTATGCCCAGATTTACGGCCGGTACAACACCACCTATGCGGACAAGCTGAAGCTGGATCTGCTGTATATCCAGAACTGCTCTCTCTTCCGGGATCTGCAGCTCATGTTCCAGACGATCACCGTTCTGTTCACTCCGGAGAGCACGGAAGGCTTTACCGTGAAGACTCTGGATGAACTGGAACAGAAGGAAGAACAGAAAGATGATTAGGCGAATTGTCATTGTCAGCCTCTCCAGCGGTGTTCTCGGAGAGTCTTTTGTACGGCATGAGCTGGAAATCGGGCTCCGCCGCCTGCAGAGCTGCGGCGCGGAGGTTTCCTTCTCCAGCCACGCCCTCTGCGGTCTGGATTATCTGCAGCAGCATCCGGAGGCAAGAGCCGCGGATCTGCTGGAGGCCCTGCAGGGAGATGCCGACATGATCCTGTGCGCCATCGGCGGAGATGATACCTACCGTCTCCTTCCGTATCTCTGGAAAGAGGATGCTCTGTTCCGGGCAGCGGAAAAGGGAAAGGATAAAATCTTCCTCGGTTTTTCCGATTCCACTATGAATCACCTTATGCTCAGCAAGGCCGGCATGCGTACATTTTACGGTCAGTCTTTTCTCTCCGATGTCTGCGAAATCGGCAGTGAGATGCTCCCCTATTCCCGCACTTATCTGGAAGAGCTTCTCGCCACCGGTACGGTTTCCCGGGTCCGTCCTGCCGAAGTCTGGTACGATTCCCGGGAGGACTTTTCTCCCGCCGCTGTCGGCACGTCCATGCCGAGCCATCCGAATGAAGGCTTTTTGCTCTGGCAGGGTTCTCCCCGGTTCTCCGGCAAGATTCTCGGCGGCTGCATCGACACCCTCTTTGATATTTTCAACGGTGAGCGGTACCCGGATTCTCCGGAGCTCTGCGCCCGCTATGAACTGTTCCCCTCCGCGGAAGACTGGAAGGGAAAGATTCTTCTTCTGGAATCCAGTGAGGAAAAGGCCATGCCGGAAAAATACCGGCGCATGGTTCAGGCTCTGAAAGCAACCGGTATCTTCCGGCAGATTTCCGGTCTGCTCATCGGCAAGCCTGACGGTGAGTGCTATATGGAAGACTACCGGCAGATTCTCCTGGAGGAAATCGACCGGCCGGACCTGCCGATCGTAGCCAATCTCAATATCGGCCATGCCAGTCCCCGCTGCATTCTCCCCTTCGGCATTCCTGCAGCGGTGGATGCGGAAAAGCAGGAAATCGTGTTCGGGAAATAATCTGCCGGCAAATCTGGCAAACACATCCGAAGCTCCGGTAGCGTCGGAAGATACTTCCGCAGGCTGAATAATACTTCATCGCTGCGGCAGTCGGACCGGAACTTCCCATGTTTGACAGGGGGAAATACTTTGTGCTAAAAATAGAATCATCAATCGATTCCGAGATTTGAAATGACAAAAGCTGTTGCTGATATTCTGACATCTCTTTCTTCGGGTGAATTCCGGGAACTGTCAGAGCGCATAGAAGAATTCAATATGTCCGGGCTGCTGGCGGCCTTTTCATCCGTCGGGCGGGGGCTTTCATTTGACGAAGTCTTCCGGCTCATGTGCGATATTGAGATGTTCCTCTTCACTGATGATGATATCGTACAAATGACGGTCCACGAAAATCAGATCCCGGCAGTCAGACTTCCGGGATACGGATACGACGTCTCCAAAACAGAGACCTTCGCTGCGGGAGTAAGGCTTGTCATGAACTGTATCAGAGACTATCCGCAGCACGTTTTGAAGCTTTCCGTTCCCGAGGCCGATCTGGCACTGCCCCAGTTCCGCTTTGCGGTCCTGAGAGCACGGGAGCAGGATATTCCTGTGGAATTTACGCCAAACGGAGAAAAGCCCTCCTGCGGGATGTTCGCGGTACTTAGAAAATACAGCACGGTGCTGGATAAAAATGCGCCGCATGCAGTACTTCACCATCTTACCGACATGGGCAATGTGGGTGCTGTCATTCGCAGTGCCGCAGCCTTCGGATATCGGGATATCGCCCTGATCGGGAGTTGGAATGACCCTTGGCATCCGGACGTCATCTCGACGTCAAGATGTGCAAACTTTGAAACCCGTATCGAGTGCTTTGGCACCTTTGAAGAGTATGCGGAAAGATTTCCGGACCACCGCCTGTATCCTCTGATGCTGCAGGCATCCGTCCCCATCGGGGAAGCACTGGCAGAAGGCCTCCCGGATAAGTACTCCATCGTTCTGGGCAATGAGTCGAGAGGCCTGCCCGGTTGGTTCTCCGATCTCGGCAAGCCAGTCATCATTCCGATACAAACGGTGGATTCCCTGAATGTGTCTGCGGCGGCTGCAATCAGCTTTTATGCTTTTTCGCGTGCGGAGCAGGCCGGAAAACAGCCGGAGCAATCAAAGTAATTTATTATTTTATTTGAAAGGATTATAAAAAATGACCGCGATATCACAGGAACTGATCGGCTTCTTCGCAAAGCTGAACAAAGAAGATTTTCTCACCGTTCTCAAATCGGCAATCAGGAACCGCGAACTGAAAGCATTCATTGAGAATCTGAAAGAAAAGAATGTGGAAATGCCCGAGAATCTTGCTTCCGAACTGCTGACGCAGCTGGGTAACTCGGTGGATGAAGATGCTCTCAAAACGCTTGCTGCCGGATATTATCCCGGCATGGACGAGCTTGACTGGAAGTATTTTTCACAGCACCCTGAATACGGAGTCGGCCTCAGCAGATAACAGATTCCGCTGTGCATTGCAGCGGCAGAAAACATTTTGAAGAATATGACAGCAGAAGAGGGAAGCGGAAATTCCGCGTCTGCCAACGCCCTGCGCACTTCCACGATACTCCTTTGAGTGGCCCGGCAGGCGGCCGGAAGTGTGGAAAGGCCACTATTTGTAAAGTTTCTATCACGTTCAATGTGTCGGGAACGTCCCTCTTCTGCTGTTTTTTCAGGAAAGGTCTGGCGGTATGGCCGGTTTTTTTGACAGTATCGTCTCAGAAAAAGTCAGAACGGAATTTCTGCAGCATAAAACAGCGCACATGAGCGCGGAAGCCGGGGAAAAGCTCTCTGGCTATATTCTGTCCGATGCCTGTGCTTCCGATCTGGCCGGGCTGAGGGCAGGTACTGTCCGGATTCATGCTCCGGAGCGTATCGTCAGAATCGACCTGAATGGGAAAAAAAGGACTGTTTATCGCTATCCGGAGCACGATCGGATGCTGCTGAGCCTGATTGCCTATCATCTTCACGTCTATGACACCCGGTTCGGACCGGACCTCTATTCGCACCGCCTGGACATGGGAATGAAGGATGTATTGACCAGAATCCGCACACAGCCGGGCATCCACCGGATGACAGCCTATAAAACGGATATCCGAAGCTACGGAGAGAGCATCGGGCGCGAACGGCTGAAGGAGATGCTGGATGTATTCGTTGGGATCGATTCCGAACTGTGTCTGTTTCTGAAACGCTTTATCGATGATGACAGGTATACGGAAAACGGCGTCAGCAAAAGCGGCGCTCCGGCTGTTCGGCAGGGCTGCCCGCTGACGGGCTTTCTGGAGAATCTGTATCTGACCGACGCGGACAGGGCCATTGCCGAAAAAGCGGAGGTCTACTGCCGATACAATGATGACATTCTCTTCTATTCTGAAAATACAGAAACTCTGGCGGAATGCAGAGAACTGCTGGGAGAAATCCTGTCCGACCTGGAGCTGACGGAAAAGTCCGAAAAAGCCGTTACGGTCCTCCCGGGGGAATTCGTGCAGTTCATATGCTTCAATCTTGCCGGAAGCAGACAGGACCTGTGCGGGAATCAGGTATATCTGTGGAGCAGATCGGTAAAGGAACTGACGCGGGAGATGCTCTGGCTGAAGAGAAAGCTCCATCTGCCGGACGATTTCGCCATGCTTCTGACAATAAAGAATTTTGAGCCGGTAAGGGACCGGTATGTGAAGCTGATGCGGTATCTGACGGAAAGCGGCACGCTGAAGATTATGGATCATATCTTTCTGGATGCAATCCGAACCGTCGGGAATTCCGGCCCGGGCAGAAGAAAATACAAAATATCCTATGAGACGATAAAATCTCTCGGGTACAGAAGCCTGGTAAGTGAATACTATGCTGTAAAATAAAAACAGCGGAGGAAGTTCTCCGCTGTTTTTATGTTCAGATGGGAATCATCTGATTGCGTGAATGGCAGAACTGGGGCAGGCAGTTGCGCAGGCGCCGCATCTCGTGCAAAGAGAATCATCAATTGCATAAACACCGTTTCCGTTGATATGGATGGCCTTCTCTACACAGAAGTCTGCACAGATGTTACACTTGACACAAAGCTCCTGTCTGACAATGTACTTGCCGACAGCCTTCTTGACACCGCCGTTGATGTCTTCAAAATTCTCAATCTTATCCATTGTATACTCCTCCGGAAAAATAAATTGTTGCAAGTCGTTGAATGAACCCTCATTCGTATTGTAATACGCAAGAAGCTGAAAAATGTTACAACATTTTTAACACTGCCTGAATTTTATGAACAGTCCGCGGAGCAGGAAAACAACTGTTTCAAAATCCGTCTCGATTTTAGCATGAAACAG
>JAZLHH010000061.1:0-25991 GCA_045616745.1 Candidatus Limivicinus sp.
GATCTCCTCAAAGAGATACTGCATGTCAAACCGGACGGTCTCCTCATCCGATTCCCAGGAAGGAAAATCGGAAGGATTGTTCCAGTCCCGGGTGTACTTTTCTTTCTTTAAGTTAATTAGCATATTCTTTATCCTTTCATAAAAAAGTGAGCCTTCCCCGGGTGGAGAAGAAGAAATGATGTTGTTCGCTTCGCTCTCAATGATGTTTCATCTCCGATGAAATGATGTCGCCGACTACGTCGGCTAATGATGCAGTTTTTCATTCGCCGCAGGCGAACATCATTTGCGAAGCAAACATCATGCACGCAGTGCACATCATATGCGCAGCATACATCATTCTTCCCCGGCGGATGAGGAGTCCAAATACCGCTTGCGGTGGGTGAGTTCGGTATATCGCCTGCGATGCTATTGTTATCTAAATAGACGGCGCCGTGCGCCTACCACATCCTTTATCCGTTATTCTTTCTCCTTTATCCTCTCATGTGTCAGCACATCGGTAGCTCATTGAAAAAAGCCTCGACATATCTGTCAAGGCTTTTCTGTATCTTACAGATTATTTGCTTTACATTTGCGACGGAGAGGGGTCTGCGGTTCGCCGCCGCAGCGACGAAGCATCATTCGGCCTGCGGAAGATCCTCCGACGCTGTCGGAGTTTCGCATTCTGCAGAGACGGCAGGCCATTTTTCTGCCCACACCTTCTTAATCTCTTCGCGCTTTGACTTACGAATATACCAGTATCCGAAAGCAGCCATTACGGTGCCCAGCACAATTCCGCGAATGATGTCAGCAGTAGTGAGCGCGCCCGAGCCTCCGGGAGTCATAAAGGACGTGAAGTCTACAACCCAGTGGGAAAAGATTCCCGGAATCAGACTTCCGGTCCGGAAGAACACAGCAGCGTAAAGGACCCCGACTCCGGCTGCATAGAACACCTGAAGCAGCGTCTTGTCTACAGCAGCGCCCGCTGAGAGGTTTGTCAGGTGAGATGCACCGAAAAGCAAACCGATCAGGGTGGCAATCAACGGCAGTCTCCGACCGTCAGGATGGACACGCATATAGTTGGACCCCGAGAGGCCGCGGAAGTTCACTTCTTCCGAGATTCCCGGTGCAAGAGATACGAAAAATGCCACCAGAATATCCTTCAATGTCAGGCTGGAATAATTGATTTCCGTAAGATTGATGATGATAAAAACGAGGGTCGGAATAAGCAACAGCAATCCCATTTTCAGGTTTTTGAATGAGAGGCAACCGGTGAATTCACCCTTGAACCAGCCCTTGAAAATTAGCAGGCAGACAACCGCTGCAATTACTACCCCCACGGCGTCCAGATGATACTTTTCAGCGGCTTCCGGGAAAACACTTTGCAGAACACCGGCGATAAGGAATTCGAAAAACAGCCCCATCAGCGGCATGAGGACCAGCGCCAGATACGAATGGTTCATGATTTTATGCTGGCGCGGCAGAGCCTTTTTCTTGTTTTTTGCCATAATTGTTGTCTCCTTTAATATGCTTGTTTATTTAATCATCCCAGGAATCCCAGGACAAGATTTTCCCATTCTTCATAGTTGTGGCCACCGCCGACGGAATATTTACTCAAAGAGCCGGCAAGAGGATTTCGCATGTTCTTAGGGACAATCAGGATGCTCCCTTCGCTGTCCACAAAAAGAGTGGTCGGGAAGGACATCGTGTCAAAGTCCAGATCATCAGCAGCACGGACGATGGGATAAGTGACGCCGGCATTGTCCAAAGCTTCCTGCAGACCACCTTCGTCTTTGTAAACGCCTATGATGTTGAATCCCTGATCCCCGTATTTTTCATAGAGAGTCTGAAAGTCCGGCATAATTCCAATTCTTTCATTTTTTCTCTCCCACTGATAATTTAACAAAAGTGAATTTCCCTTTATTATAGAACTCGGGGTTTCCCCTGTCTACAGGGACTTTCATACATATAATAATTTTCCTTTCAGTAAAAAAATTTTTTGATTAAGGTACAACCGGGACGGTTCCGCTGTACCGCTTTCCGTCCTTCATATCCCCTCAGCCGCTGAAAGCGGCAGCTCCCCTTGCAACAAGGGGCGCTTTGGAAAAATCGATATTCTGAAAAAATCGCGAGGAGCTTTTGCTCCTCGCTGAATTTTTGCCCATATCACATTTCCGGCGGTTTGTCAACCGAGTCGGCTGTCAGTCTTTGCCGAGGGTCTTTGTGGCCAGAACGGTATTCACTGAAACGTCGGTGATGAGCTCCGCCTTTACTTCGTTCATGACGCTCCAGGCGTCCGCATTCACTTTTTCGAGACAGTCCGAGGCCTCGGCTTCCGTCGGGTTCGGCATATTCTGCACTTCATTGATGAATTCTTTCTCGAGCTTTGCAAAGGGGCTGCGGACCTGAGCGGAATACTGCTTTCTGTCCGTTACGGCAAGGTCTGAGATCAGGCGCAGCTGCCAGGAAAATGAGGATTCGTCCCAGGCGGGAGGCGAAGCCGTGAGCCCCTGAGGAACCGACGTGATATTGCCGTAGACCGGCAGATAAACGCCGAATTCCGGCGCCGTGAGACAGCTCCACATGACGGGAACGCTGCCGGACCTGAACTGGAACATGTGCGACTGCGACGTGCGATCGATGGCGATTGGGCGGGTAGTGCCGACGACGTCCGTAGCCAGAGGCGTATTTTCATGGCGGTCACGGGTCAGAGCAAAAATATCCTCAAGAGCGATCTTCTTATCCGGCTTCAGGCTGAAGGTGTACTGTTCACTGACGTCATAGCCGTCGGGGGAGGCATTGTTGAAATAGCGGCGGGAGGCCCAGATTCTCAGCTGGCTGTAGTCCCGTTTGCCGGGGGAGAAGGAAAGCGCCAGATGGAATCTGCCGTCGAGCTCCGTATACGTTCCGGCTTCTTCGGCCAGAGCCGCCAGACCCTCAGAGCCCATCCAGTTTTCTGTATCGGAGGGATCATAGAAATCCAGCAGGCAGTCATTGCCGATGCAGGCATATTCATCATCAGGCAGTCTGTGAGCGGCCCACTGATGACCGCTGAGGACCTCGATGTACCAGATGCTCTCGTCATCGATAAAGGCAACGGCTTCGGGAGAGGTCATGCCGTACTGCCCGACGAGGCTGCCCAGGCGCTCGGCGCCTTCTCTGGCACTGCTGACATAGGGGAGAACCAGGCGGGGGATATTGCCTTCGCTGATGCCGCTCTCCGTGAAGGGGTCAACGGAAAGAACCGCATCGCAGATGCGGATGGACTCTGTGGCACTGATGCCGACGCCCGCATCATTGATGCCGGATTCCCACCACAGATCGGGATCGGAACTGTAAAGCGGCTCGATGACGCAGCGGCGGTTCGCCTTGGGAAGCGTCACCTTTGCGCCGTTTTCAGGATCGACGAACACGAAGGTGCCTTCTTCATCGGAGGCAGGGAAGATTTCAATTCTGGACGAAAGCATTTCGGAGGCATCCGCCGTCCGACCGGCATAGGCGCAGCCGTCCGCGGAGGCATCTCTGCCGACAAGAATCGTCGTGCAGGCAAAGGCGGAGGGGGAAAGCCCAAAAAGCAGGGCCGCAGCGATAACTGAGGAAAACAGTTTTTTCACAGTGATTTCTCCTTTCCCTTTCTGAGCAGTATTATATCGAAAGACGCCCCCTGATGCAAAATGAAAATTGACAATGAAGAATGGAAAATGAATATTTTTTTTGATATAATTCCCTTACAGTCTGAAAGATTATCTGTTCGGAGGAAGCGATATGAAATATCTGATTCTTGCGGTTTTGTCTCTGCTGCTGGCAGCAGTATTCATTTACGTGGAGCACCGGGGGAAGTACGTTCCCGCCGTGGTGCTCAAGGGTCTGGCCTCCCTCTGCTTTGTGCTCCTGGGGATTCTGGGAAAGCCCATGTCCGCTCAGCCCCAGTTTGCGAAGCTGGTTGTCATCGGGCTCATTCTCGGGTGCATTGCGGATGTTCTGCTGAATCTCCGGTTTGTATTTTCCAAAATCGGGCAGAAGGTTTTTCTGGTGGGGATCCTGGTATTCCTTTCCGGGCATGTTCTGTATCTGGCGGCGCTGATTCCCCTTTGCAGAGCGGTGTGGATTTACCTGCTTCTCGGCCTTGCCGGGACGTACTTCCTGATTCACTGGGTGTTTCAGCGGATCGAAGCAAAGAAGGCCTTTAAGATTTTCGGCATTTTCTATCTGGGTGCGATCGTTCTGATGAACTGCGTTGCCATCGGGGTTCTGATCTCCCGGCCCGGGGCATGGAGCCTGATGTATGTTTTCGGAGCAATCCTGTTCCTGATCAGTGATATTGTTCTGATTCTGAACACCTTCGGCAGGGAGTCAAAATTCTCGCTCCGGATTACCAATCTCAGCCTGTACTATCTGGGGCAGATCCTGATTGCCCTTTGCCTGCAGCTGTCCTGAGGGCAAAAACTTGCGGCTTTTGCGCCGGTAAGGTATAATAAAAGGACTATGAAAAAAAGATGGATTGCCCTTTTCCTTGCAGCCGTGCTTGTTTTCGGTCTGGCTGCCTGCGGAGAACCCGCCCCGGAGGCTGTGAGTCCGCAGCCGGTTCCGGAAGAAACGGCGTCGGCAGTCACGGAGGAACCTGCTCCGGAGCCGGAGCCGATGGAGGAACCGGAGGCCACACCGGTTGTCAGCGAGGAGATGGAAACAGAAGAATATCAGAGAGCAAGGCTGATTTATGAGACGCTCTATCAGCACATTCCCAATCCGGTGGGAGTCGTCGGCATTATGGGGAATATGTCTCATGAGTCCAGGCTCTGCCCCTGGCGGTATGAAACGGACACGACGCCGAATTTCCAGCAGTCCCGGGAGCTGACGGACAAAATGAATCAGACCATGGGCTTCCCCACCCGGGAAACCCGGTATATGTTTGCCCATTACGGGGTGTATGCCAATGACATGGTGGGCTTCGGCCTGTGCCAGTGGACGGCGCTGGGGAGAAAAGAGCTGCTGTACGATTTTGCCGTAGAGCAGGGAAAGCTGCTGGACGATCCCGTGATGCAGTGCGAGTTCCTCCTGTGGGAGCTGGAAAACAGCTATCCGGAGCTGATGGAGCTTCTGAAAGGCGCGGAAAATGCCTGGGAAGCGGTGCTCTGGTTCCGGGAAATTTATGAAAAAGCCGATGTAGGTGCCATGAGCACCAACAAAAGAATAGAAGCTGCGGAGCAGTGCCTGGTGCTCTTTGCCCCGGAGTACGCGAAGGAGCCCTATCTTTCCATGAGCGTGGAAGAGCTTCTGGAGAGGCTGGAGGCACCGCAGTAAAGGAGAAGCCATGAGTATTGCCGACGAAATATTTATACAGAACTGCAAAGATATTATCGAAAACGGTATCTGGGATACCGATCTGAAGGTACGCCCGAAGTGGGAAGACGGGGAAAGCGCACATACCATGAAGAAATTCGGAATTGTCAACCGGTATGATCTCTCCGAGGAATTTCCCATTCTTACCATTCGCAGAACCTACTGGAAAAGCGCCATTGACGAGCTGCTCTGGATCTGGCAGGCCAAAAGCAACAATGTGAACGACCTGCGGACCCGGGTCTGGGACGCCTGGGCAGATGAAAACGGTTCCATCGGAAAAGCCTACGGATATCAGCTGGGAGTAAAGCACCATTACCCGGAGGGGGATATGGATCAGGTGGACAAGGTCCTGTGGGATCTGAAAAACAATCCCGCCTCCCGCCGGATCATGACGAACATCTACAATTTCGCCGATCTTTCCGAGATGGCCCTGTATCCCTGCGCCTATTCCATGACGTTCAACGTGACCGGGAACCGGCTGAACGCCATTCTCAATCAGCGCTCTCAGGATATGCTGGCTGCCAACAACTGGAATGTTGTCCAGTATGCGGTCCTGACCATTATGATGGCTCAGGTTTCCGGCTTCGAACCGGGAGAGCTGGTTCATGTGATTTCGGATGCACATATTTATGACCGCCATATCCCTCTGATTGAGGAAATCATTGCCAACGAACCGAAACCTGCGCCGAAGTTTATCACGGATCCGGCAGTGAAGGATTTCTATCAGTTCACGAGAGACAGCTTCCGCATGGAGAATTACGAATTCTCCGGCTTTGACAGGAAGATTCCGGTGGCGGTGTGATGGAAGCGATCGTAGCTGTCTATTCCGACTACGGCATCGGAGACGGGACGACGCAGCCTGTGGTTCTCAAGGCCGACCGGGTGCATTTCCGGGAGGTGACGGAGGGCGCTGCCGTTCTCGTGGGCCGGCGTACACTGGGAGATTTCCCCGGCGGAAAGCCGCTTAAGGGAAGAAAGAACATTGTCATTACCCGGCAGGATCTGGAAATCGAAGGGGCAACGGTAGTTCACAGCACGGAGGAAGCACTGCAGGCGGCAGAAGGCGAACGCTGCATCTGTATCGGCGGAGCCAGCGTGTATGAGCAGTTTTTCCCCTGGTTCGAAAGGATCTATCTGACGAAGATCGACTGCTGTCCGGAGTCCGTCCGGTTTTTCCCGAACCTGGATCGGCTGAAGGGCTGGCAGTGCACGGAAGAGAGCGAATGCCGGGAAGAGAACGGCATTTCCTATCGGTTTTGCACGTATGAAAGGACGGATAACGAATGAAAGAGGATTCCTGGATCCTGGAATATAACTGCTTCGTCGCCGGATTCGGCGCTTTCGGCATATTCTTCCGCTGGATGCAGCTGATGGTTACAAGAAACGAAGAAGGACTGTTTCAGACCGGCTTCTGGAGTTTTGCACTGCCGGCACTGTTTATTGCGTCTCTGATTCTCTTCAGCAGAAAAATCAGGAAAATGAAGGACGAGCGCCAGTATCTGCCGAAATCCTTCTGCGCCGGACTGAAGAATGAAGGGAAAATCTATGAGGCCTGCAGAATTGCTGCCGGTGCCCTGATGGTGATCGGGGCGCTGCTTCTCATGATGCAGTGCGAAACGGACAAAAACGCAAAGTTCCTCTATGTCCTCGCCGGAACAGGCGCTGCCAGCGGAATTGCCTTTCCGCTTCTTCTGGCCTCGGCCAACAAGCCGCACAACGAGAATCCCTCTCTGTATGCGTTTCTGGCAGCAATACCGGTCATTATGTTTGCAGCCTGGCTGATTACCTGCTACAAGCAGAATTCCATCAGCAGTATTACCTGGCAGTACGTGACGGAAGTGGTGACGATTTCCGTGACGCTTGTCGCTTTTTTCCAGGTAGCCGGATTTTCCTTCTATTCCTCGAAGTGGCATCAGAGCCTGTTCTGGGCTTCCGCCGGAGCGGAGCTGTGCATTATGTCTCTGGCAGATGCGCGGTATTTAGGCCAGCAGATCATGCTTGCCGCTGCGGCCGCAATGCTGATTCTCTACAACTGGATCATCATGAGCAACCTGAAGACGGCAAAAAAAGCCAATGTCCGGGAAGAGGACATCGGCTTTGAGTATTACCGTTAATTTACCTGACGACTACATTCTGAGGACCGGCGATTTCCCCCAGCTCCTCAATCAGCGCTTCGTGTATGATGCATTTCGTACCGAGGCGCTTTTTTTCTTTTTCGCAGTAGATGACCAGCTGATCCCGGCCCGGGAACATGGTGAGAAGCTTCTGAATGTGAGGAAGCTCCGGACCGTCTCCCGAGGGGATTTTTACCCACAGCACGGGATCCTTCGGCAGCTCCACCTGACTGAGCGGGAGAATGCTGTCAACCATAAACTGCGGCTCTTTCTCATCCCGAACAGAAATCCTGCCCTTGACGAGAATCGGATTGTCCGCCGTGAGGTATGCACCGCCCTGGTCCAGCGCCCGCTGGAATACGATCAGCTCCATGCCGCCGGTTTCATCCTCCAGCTGCACATAGCTCATCAGAGAATTGGACTTGGTAGTCTTTGTTTTTACAGAGGATACTACGCCGGCCAGAGTCAGATACTGCCCGTCATGATAGTTCTGCACCCCCTCCTCGGAGGCGAAATCCTCCATAACGGAGCCGATCGGCGTGGTGCCTGCGGACCGGACTTCTTTCCGGTAATCATCCATCGGATGACCGCTGAGATACAGGCCGGTGACTTCCTTTTCATAGGAAAGGAGTTCCCGACGGGGGAATTCCCCCCGATCCCGGATCACGATCCGGGCGTCAGTGCCTGCACTCATATCGTCAAAGAGCCCGAACTGCCCGTCAATATTGCCTTTCCTGCTGCGGGAGAGACTGTCAAGAATGACAGGAGCCGCAAGGACCAGAGACTTCCGGTGATATCCCAGAGAATCAAAGGCCCCGGCGAAAATCAGATTTTCGATGGCCCGGCGATTCAGATCCTTTCCCAGCATCCGGTTGCAGAAATCCTCGAAGTCCGTAAAAATGCCGAAGGATTTCCGCTCCTCCACCAGAGCATTCACGGCAGACCGCCCTACCCCCTTGATTCCTGCCAGACCGAAGCGGATATCTGAGCCGGCAACCTTGAAGTCGGCTTCCGAATCGTTGACATCCGGAGGGAGAAGCCGGATCCCCATTTCCCGGCACTCGCTGATGTAGGAAGAAACCTTGGTGCTGTTATCGAGAACAGAGCTGATGAGCGCAGCCATGTACTGCTGGGGATAATGCCGCTTCATGTAGGCCGTGCGATAGACAATGACGGCATAGCTTACGGCATGTGCCTTGTTGAAGGCATAACTGGCAAAGTCAATGATTTCATCATAGATGCTGTCGGCAACCGATTCCGGCACGCCGTTGGCAACGGCTCCGGCGATTCCTCTTTTCGGGTCGCCGTAGACAAAGGCCTTTCGCTCCTCGTCAATCACCTTGTGCTTTTTCTTGCTCATTGCCCGGCGGATCATATCGGCCTGACCCAGAGAAAATCCGGCCAGCTCGCGGAAAATCTGAATGACCTGCTCCTGATAGACTATGCAGCCATAGGTAACATTCAGAATCGGACGGAGCAGCTCATGCTTGTAGCGGATCCTTTCCGGGTGCTGTGAGCATTCGATGAACCGGGGAATGGAATCCATAGGGCCGGGGCGGTACAGAGCGATAATGGCCGTAATGTCTTCGATGTTCTTTGCCCGGATCGCCGTGCACACAGAGGTCATGCCGGCGCTTTCCAGCTGAAACACGCCGGCGGTTCTGCCCTGAGAGAGCATCTCGAAAGTTTCCGGGTCGTCATCCGGTATGGTTTCTACCCGGAATTCCGGCTGATTTTCGCGGACCAGCTTCGCAGCGTCCTCCAGAACCGTCAGGTTCCGCAGCCCGAGAAAGTCCATCTTGAGAAGCCCCAGCTCTTCCAGCGTTGTCATCTGGTACTGGCAGACCACGGACTCATCATTGGTTGCCAGAGGGACATATTCATAAACGGGTTTCTCGGTAATCACCACGCCGGCGGCGTGGGTGGAGGCATGCCGCGGCATCCCTTCCAGCGCCCGGGAAACATCAATCAGGTTGTGCAGCGTGCTGTCATTCTCATACATTTCCCGGAGAGGCTTGGACAGATTCAGCGCTTCGTCGATCGTCATATTCAATGCGGCGGGAATCTGCTTGGCCACCTTGTCGGTATCGGCATAGCTGACGGAAAGGGCACGGCCCACATCACGGATGGCCATTTTTGCTGCCATGGTTCCGAAGGTGACGATCTGGGCAACATGATCGCTGCCGTAGAGACGGTTGACATAGTCGATCACCTCGCCGCGCCGGTTGACACAGAAGTCAACGTCGATATCCGGCATGGAAACACGCTCCGGATTGAGAAAACGCTCAAAAAACAGACTGTATTTGATGGGGTCGATATCCGTAATCTTCAGGCAGTAGGAAACCACACTTCCGGCGGCACTGCCTCTGCCGGGACCGACGGGAATGCCGTTCCGCTTGGCATATCCGATAAAATCGGAAACTATCAGGAAGTAATCAACAAAGCCCATCCGGTGTATCATATCCAGCTCATACTCCAGCTGGGCATGAACTTCCTCCTGCTGCGGATACCGCTCGGAAAAGCCGGCTTCGCAGAGCTTTTTCAGGTATGCAAAGCTGTCGGTTTCCCCGGCAGGAAGCCTGAACTTCGGCAGATGATAGTTCCCGAATTCAAAATCGAACTGACAGGCATCGGCTATCAGCTGCGTGTTGTCGGCAGCCTGCTGCAGCTCCGGAAACAGCTGACGCATTTCCTCTTCCGTTTTGAAATACAGCTCCTCCGTTTCCATCCGCATCCGGTTGGTATCCTCTACGGTTTTCCCCGTCTGGATACAGAGGAGGACGTCCTGATAGTAGGAATCCCGTTTTTCCACATAGTGGACGTCATTGGTCAGAACCAGAGGGATCCCGGTCTCCCGACTGATCTGAATGAGACCCCGGGCAGCGGCCTCCTCGTTGGCATCACCGTGATTCTGGATTTCCAGATAGAAATTCCCCGGGCCGAACAGCGCTTCCAGCTCCAGTGCCTTTTCCCTGGCGCCGTCATAATTGCCGGCCAGAATTCGGCGGGGGATTTCCCCGGCAATGCAGCCGGAAAGGCAGATCAGCCCTTCCGAATGCTGACGAAGAAGCTCCCAGTCGATTCTGGGCTTGACATAGAAGCCTTCCGTGAAAGCAACGGAATTCAGATAGCAGAGATTGCGATAGCCGGTTTCGTTTTTACACAGCAGAATCAGGTGGGTATAGTTATAGTCTCCGTGCTCCCGGGATCTGAGGGATGTACGGGCAACATAGACCTCACATCCGATGACCGGATGGATGCCGGCATTTTTGCAGGCCTTATAGAAGGCGACAGCACCGTACATTACGCCGTGGTCCGTAACCGCCAATGCAGTCTGCCCCAGCTCTTTGGCTTTCTGCACAACACTGTCAATCCGGCATGCGCCGTCCAGAAGAGAGTACTCCGTATGCAGATGAAGATGGACAAAACTCATGAAATATCCTCCGATTCCGACAGCAGCATGATTTTTTTCAGCCGGTGAGAAAGACAGCTTTTCGTCACCGGGGGATAAGACAGCCGGGCAAGATCGGCGAGGCTGGCCTCCGGATTGGTGATGCGCAGAAGCGCCGCATCCTTCAGAGGTTCCGGGAGGGAGTCCAGACCGTGCGCAGCGGCATATTTTTTAATGGAAGAAAGCTGATCCTGGGCAGCAGCCACGGTTTTGTCCGCATTGGCACTGTCACAGTTGATCTGACGGGTAATGGTGTTGCGCATTTCCTTCTCCACTTTCGCGGTAATGACATTCATGGCGGTAACCGGCGCACCGACTGCCGTCAGAAAATCGGAAATGGAATCAGCCTGCTTGAAGTAAATCAGGGGCCGCCCGGAGCGGGAGGACTCCCGGGGAGAAAAATTCAGATCCAGAAGAATGCTGAACATTTCTCCGGCAATCCCCCGATGGTTGGTGGACAGCTCCAGATGATAGCGCTTTTCCGGATCGGTTACGCTGCCGCCGGCCAGGAACGCACCGCGGACGAAGGAAACGCGGCAGCAGTCATCCTCAATAACACCGAAGTTGATGTGGTGCGAAACACTGGTGGAGGCTTCCAGACCGTAGGTGCTGAATATCACGGAAATCTTCTCCCGGTTCAGAATGGCAAAGGAGCGCTTCCCGGAAAGATTTTCCTCCGGGAGAACGTCAAAATCAATGCCGAAGGCCTTATGGAACAAGCGGGGAAGACGGTCGGCAAAGTCTTCGCAGGCGGTTGTGATTTTTATTTCCGAAGGGGAAAAGGCATGGCAAAAAAGCAGAATGCCATAACATTCTGCAATTGCACAACATTTTCTGTCGATTTTCGTACGGCAGAGCTCCGCCTTGCATTCGGAAGCAAAACTCATGGCATTTCTCCGCCGGGGGCATGCTTCGGCGCCGGAGGCCCGTTGTCTTCCAGCCTGTAGTCAGAAGGAATGAGAATGATTTCCGGCTCCAGAACCACACCGCTGTGTTCATAGACGGCATGACGGACCTGATCCATCAGCTCGTAGAGATCCTGCGCTGTGGCATTTCCCGTATTGACAATGAACCCGCTATGCTTGGGGCTGACCTGCGCCCCGCCCACGGAAAGACCGCTCAGACCGGCCTCCTGAATGAGAGCGGCAGCATAGCAGCCCTCCGGACGTTTGAATGCGCTTCCGGCGGAGGGGAGATCCAGCGGCTGCTTTTCCCGACGGCGCGTGTTCAGCTCTTTCATTTTTTCCGAAATTTCTGAAGGATTCCCTTCCGAAAGCCGGAAAACGACACTGAGGACGAGACATCCGGGCATGGTCTGGAACAGACTCTTCCGATAGGAAAAGGCACACTGCTCATTGGTCAGCTCATAGAGGCGCTGCTCCGGAAGATAATAGATGACGACAGAATCAACGGCATCCTTCAGTTCACCGCCGTAGGCACCGGCGTTCATGACGGTACCGCCGCCGACCGTCCCGGGAATGCCGGAAGCAAATTCCAGGCCGCTCAGGCTGTTTTCCTGGGCAAAAGAAGCCAGGCGGGAAAGAGACACACCGCATTCCGCATAGAGGGAACCGTCGGGAAGAAGATGCATATTCTGCAGCTTCTCCGTGGAGATTACCGCGAGCTCCGGGGCACCTTCATCGGAAAAGACCACGTTTGTGCCGTTTCCCAGAATAAAGGGAACCAGGCGGTTGTCCTTCAGAATGCTGCAGATAATGGAAAGAGAATTCACATCCTGGGGAATCATGAAAAGACGGACAGGCCCGCCGGCCTTAAAGGAGCAGTGAAGACTCATGGGTTCATTTTCCCGAAGGTCCAGGCCGGGAAGGCGATTCCGGATCTCCGTTATGGATTTATCGATTCTTTGAGATACAGTCAGATTGTCCATAAGATTTCTCCTGTCAGATTCCGGAATCTGCGAGAGCGTCCACTTCCGCAGCCAGGGTTTCCGCCGCATTGTACCCCAGCTTTTTCTGACGGTTGTTCATTGCGGCAAGCTCCAGTATGACGGCAAGATTTCTCCCGGGCCGAACGGGGATGGTTACCTTGGGAAGCCGGATTCCGAGAATTTCTTCCGTTTCGTTGTTCAGGCCGAGCCTGTCATAAGCCTTGCCTTCCTGCCAGGGTTCCATATAGATGACAAGATCAATGGCTCCCTCCGGCTTGACGGCGCTCATGCCGTAGATGTGCCGCACATTGATGACTCCGATTCCGCGGAGTTCCATATAGTAACGAATCAGCTCCGGCGCAGCGCCGATCAGCGTATCGTTGTCAATCCGCTTGATTTCCACGGCGTCATCGGCAATCAGGCGATGCCCCCGCTTGATCAGCTCCAGTGCCGTCTCACTTTTTCCCATGCCGCTTTCGCCGGTAATGAAGACACCTTCACCGTATATTTCCACAAACACGCCGTGACGCGTGATGCGCGGGGCCATCAGCCGCCGAAGAGTGCCGAGCAGAAGCCCTTCCACATCGGCCGTATTCAGGTCGGTAATAAAAACGCTTCTGTCAAACTTTTCCGCAGCCTCCAGACATTCCGGAAGGGGCTGACATCCGTGACAGATGACAAGACCGGGGATGTCATAGCTCATCAGCGTCATCATGGCCTGATACTTCTGGTCAGGAGTCAGGGTTTCCAGATAAGAGGTTTCGACGCGGCCGATCACCTGAAGACGGGCTTCATTGAAATAGTCATAGAAACCGGCAAGCTGAAGAGCCGGACGGTTCACATCCGCTACGGTAAGGCGGCGGGTTTCATAGTCCCCGGACAGATGAAGCGCCTCCAGCTTCAGCGACTCAATCACTTCTTTCAGGCTTGCAGTATAGTTGCTCATATTGTTCCTCCATAGAATTCTACTTCTCTATAATAATATGGGAAAGGCGAGCTTTCAAGTGTTTCCACATACCCTGGCGTACAAATTCTGCAAAGCGATAAAAAAGTCTTGCAATCACATGACATTTCTGCTAATATACATAAGCTGTCTTTTCAGCAATATCTTCGCAAGGAGGTGCTTCATCCATGGCAAAGTGCCAGTTCTGTGACAAGGACGTATCCTTTGGAATCAAAGTTTCTCACTCCCACAGACGCTCCAACCGTACATGGAAGCCCAACGTGAAGCGCGTCAAGGCTATTGTAGACGGTAAGCCTCAGCATGTTTATGTCTGCACCCGTTGCCTCCGCAGCGGAAAGGTTCAGCGCGCTTAAGTAATTTAACATTACCCGACCAACCCTGTCCTGTTCAGTGACGGGGTTTTTCGGATTTTTAAGGAGAAAAACTATGAAATTGCTGGAAGAACGGATTCGGAACGAAGGAATCGTGAAGCCGGGCGGAATCCTGAAGGTGGACATGTTCCTGAACCACAGGCTTGACCCGCAGCTCATTCATGAAATGGCTCTGGAATGGAAGCGGCTGTATGCCGGAACCGGGGTCAACAAGATTCTGACGATCGAAGCTTCCGGAATCGCGCTGGCAGTCATGGCAGGATATGAATTCGGCTGTCCCGTCGTTTTCGCCAAAAAAAGCAGGAGCCGCAACATCTCTGCGGAGCTCTATACGGTGGACGTGGAGAGCTTTACGCACGGAAACGTGAATCAGGTGGTGGTATCCGGAGAATACCTGGGAAAAGATGACAGGGTTCTGATTCTCGATGATTTTCTGGCAACAGGTGCGGCCCTGAAGGGGCTGATAGCCCTCTGCGGCCAGGCAGGAGCGGAAGTTGTCGGCTGCGGCATTGCCGTGGAAAAGGTTTTCCAGGGCGGCGGAAACGAGCTTCGGGATCAGGGCATTCGCATTGAATCGCTGGCCATGATTTCCTCCATGACGGACGACGCTGTGGAATTTGTGTAACCTGCACAAAAACAACGAATGCAAATTATGAAATTCGACGAAAACTTTGCTTGACAAGAGCAAGGTTTTCGGCTATCCTAAGTACATAATTCAATACCGCTTTCGATATATGCAAATGATAAGGTTTTGCGTCTCTACCCGGCGCCGTAAATGCCGGACTATCGGATTCACAGGCAAATGATCGAGGGCGCAGTGTTTTTTCTGCGTCTTTTGTTTTGTCTTTCCCGCAGAGGTGCTTTCCTTTCTTTGGTGTACCTCTGCGGTAAATTTTTAAAGGAGAATACTATGAAAAAGATTCTTGCTCTTGTCCTCGCGCTTGCTATGGCATTTGCTCTTTGCGCATGCGGTTCTCAGGCAGCTGCCCCTGCCGCTGCTCCTGCTGCAGAGGCTGCTCCCGCTGAAGCTGCCGCCCCTGCCGAAGAGGCTGCTCCCATCAAGGTCGGTCTGGTTGCCCTCCACGATGAAAACTCCACCTATGACAAGAACTTTATCGATGCTTTCAATGCTGCCTGCGAAGCCTGCGGCGTAGAAGGCTATATCAAGACTCAGATTCCTGAAGAGTCTGCCGCTTATGATGCTGCCTGCGAGTTTGCCGATGACGGCTGCGCTCTCGTTTTTGCCGACAGCTACGGCCACCAGTCCTACATTCTGGACGCTGCAAAGGATTGCCCGGATGTTCAGTTCGTTTCCTGCACCGGTGATATGGCACTCAGCGCAGGTGTGGAGAATTACCACAACGCTTTCGCTTCCATCTATGAAGGCCGTTACATTGCCGGCGTTGCTGCCGGTCTCAAGCTCCAGGAAATGATCGATGCCGGCGAGTTCACCGCTGAGGAAGCAAAAGTCGGTTACGTCGGTGCTATGACTTACGCAGAAGTGAAGTCCGGTTACACAGCATGGTTCCTGGGCGTTCGCTCCATCGTTCCCACAGCTACCATGGAAGTTGTCTTCACTGGTTCCTGGTACGATGAAGCTCTGGAAAAAGAAGGCGCACAGAAGCTCATTGACAACGGCTGCAAGCTCATTTCCCAGCACGCTGACTCCTGGGGCGCACCTACCGCCTGCGAATCCGCCGGTGTTCCCAACGTTTCTTACAACGGTTCCACCATTGACGCCTGCCCCAACACCTTCATCATTTCTTCCCGTATCAACTGGGAGCCCTTCTTCACCTACGCAATCAAGGCTGTTCAGGCCGGTGAAAACTTCGACACTGACTGGTGCGGCACCATCGAGACCGGTTCTGTCGTTCTCACGGACGTAAATGAAAATGTTGCTGCCGAAGGCACTGCAGCAAAGCTGGAAGAAGTCAAGGCTGCTCTGCTTGACGGCTCCCTCAAGGTATTTGACATCAGCACCTGGACGCTCAACGGCGAAGCTGTTGAACAGGCATTCGCACTTGACACGGACGGCGACTGGGTTCCCGATTCCGAAGAAGCAATCCACGACGGCGCATTCTTTGAGTCCGAATACCGCAGCGCTCCTTACTTTGCACTTGATATCGACGGAATCACCCTTCTGTGAGTAATTTCGTTATCAGATAACCGTCATTATAACGCTATACGGACAAAGCCCCGTTTTCAGGGGCTTTGTCTGACTTATTTTTTCGGAAGGAAACACAGTTTATGGATCAGAGAATTCCGGCAGTAAAAATGCGTGATATTACCAAGCGTTTCGGTTCTGTCGTTGCCAATGACAAATGCTGGCTGGACATCTACCGGGGTGAAATTCTCGCACTTCTGGGCGAGAACGGTTCCGGTAAAACCACACTGATGAATATGCTTTCCGGGATTTATTTTCCGGATGAGGGAACGATTGCCGTTGACGGCAGGGAAGTTGTGATTGCCTCACCCAAGGATGCTTTTGATCTGGGGATCGGGATGATTCACCAGCATTTCAAGCTGGTGGATGTTTTTACGGCAGCGCAGAATATTGTTCTCGGACTGCCGGGAAAGCTGGATCTGAAGCAGGCATCCGTTAAGATTCGGGAAATCTGCGACAGATACGGTTTCGAGGTTGATCCCGATCAGAAGATATACGATATGACGGTTTCCCAGAAGCAGACGGTTGAAATCGTCAAGGTTCTTTACCGCGGCGCCAGCATCCTGATTCTGGATGAACCCACGGCGGTACTGACCCCTCAGGAAACGGACAAGCTTTTTGCCGTGCTGAGAAACATGAGGGATGACGGCAAAGCCGTCGTAATCATTACGCATAAAATGCATGAAGTCGAAGACCTGTCGGACCGGGTTGCGGTTCTGAGAAAAGGGCAGTTCGTCGGCGACATGCTTACTCATACAACCAATGCCCAGGAAATGACCAATATGATGGTCGGCCGCCCGGTAAGTCTGAATATCTATCGTTCGGAACCGGAGAATCCGAAGGACAGAATCATCGTAGAAGACCTTACGGTTGTGGATGAAGAAGGAATCACCAAGCTGGATCACGTTTCCTTCACTGCCAGATCCGGAGAGATTCTGGGCATTGCCGGCATTTCCGGCTGCGGACAGAAGGAGCTTCTGGAAGCGATCGCCGGACTGCAGAAGACGGAGGCCGGCTCTATCCGCTACGTGGAGAAAGACGGAACGGAAGAAGAACTGATCGGAAAAGACCCTGTGAAAATCAAGGAACTGGGCGTTGCTCTTTCCTTTGTCCCGGAGGACCGGCTGGGCATGGGCCTGGTGGGCAATATGGATATTTCCGACAACATGATGCTCCGTTCCTACAATTCCGGCAGAAGTGTTTTTGCCGACAGAAAGGCGCCGCACAAGCTGGCAGGCCAGATCGTCGACTTCCTGGAAGTGGTTACCCCCAATCTGGAAACTCCGGTCAGAAAGCTTTCCGGCGGAAATGTTCAGAAAGTTCTGGTGGGACGCGAGATTTCCAATGCACCGACGGTGCTGATGACAGCCTATGCAACCCGCGGACTGGATATCAACTCGTCCTACACCATTTATGATCTGGTATCGCAGCAGAAGATGAGAAATGTTGCTGTGCTGTACGTCGGCGAGGATCTGGACGTCCTCCTGGAGCTGTGCGACAGGATCCTTGTTCTCTGCGGCGGTAAGGTTTCCGGGATTGTGGAGAGTCCCACCATGGAAGACAAGCGGAAGGTCGGCGCAATGATGACCAGACTGGGAGGTGACGCAGAATGATTCATATTTCAAAGCGGGCAGATATTTCCCGGACAAAAGCCATTCTGATTAAAGCTGCCGCCATTGCCCTGGCAATGATCGTCTGCGCACTGATCACCACCCTTGCCACCAGGGAGAATCCGATCGGCGTTTTCGGCGCTCTGATCAAAGGCTCTTTCGGCTCCAAGCGGAAGCTTTGGATTTTCCTGCAGAATACGGCCATTCTTCTGTGTATCTCTCTGGCGGTGACGCCGGCATTCAAAATGCGCTGCTGGAATCTGGGTGCAGAAGGCCAGGTACTGGCCGGCGCACTGGCAACAGCCGCCTGCATGATCCTCATCGGAGACAAAATCTCCGGCGGGCTGCTGTTTGTAATCATGATTGCTTCTGCAGTTCTGGCAGGTGCTGTCTGGGCAGCAATTCCGGCATTCTTCAAGGCAAAATGGAATACCAATGAAACGCTGTTTACGCTGATGATGAATTATGTGGCAACACAGATTGTTGCGTACTACGTGAAAATCTGGGAGAATCCCAAGGGATCCAACAACGTAGGCGTTA
This sequence comes from Candidatus Limivicinus sp., assembly GCA_045616745.1. GTDB lineage: Bacteria > Bacillota > Clostridia > Oscillospirales > Oscillospiraceae > Limivicinus. The sequence goes on from JAZLHH010000061.1 coordinate 18,419, forward strand.
TCAACCAGAAAACCAATGCCGGCTGGATGCCCTCAGTGGTAAACAAGCAGTTTCTGATTGTTCTTATTGTTCTCGTTCTTACCGTATTTATCTATGTCTATCTGAAGTATTCCAAGCACGGCTATGAAATTGCCGTTGTCGGCGAATCGGAGCGGACGGCAAGGTATATCGGAATCAACGTCAGCAAGGTAATCGTGAGAACGATGCTCCTCTCCGGAGCCATCAGCGGCCTGGCAGGATTCCTGCTGGTCAGCGGCGTGAACCACACGATTGCCTCGGCAATTGCAGGAGGACAGGGATTTACGGCAGTTATGGTTTCCTGGCTGTCAAAATTCAATCCTTTTGTAATGATTCTGTCCAGCGGACTCCTCATGTTTATGGATGCAGGCGCGGGAGATATCTCCACGAACTTCGGACTGAACCGTTCTTTCGGCGATATTCTTACCGGACTGATTATATTCTTTATTATCGGAAGCGAGTTCTTCATCAACTACAAGCTCAGCTTTTCACGCAGAACCAAGGAGGAAAAAGAAAATGTTTGATTTTGTCTCCTTTATTCCCAGAGCCGTGATGCAGGGCGTGCCCCTCATGTTCGGATCCGCAGGTGAAACCATCACAGAGAAAGCCGGAAACCTGAATCTCGGTACTGCGGGCGTCATGTATGTCGGCGGAATCTGCGGCGTCATCGGTGCTTTTTTCTATGAATACTCGGGATTGCCGATGAACGGTTTTCTGACGGTAGCCGTTCCGCTTCTCAGCTGTCTTCTCGGCTCCCTCCTGATGGGTCTGATTTACGGCTTCCTGACCATTACGCTTCGGGCAAACCAGAATGTAACCGGTCTTGCGCTGACCACCTTCGGTGTGGGATTCGGCAACTTCTTCGGCGGCTCCCTGATCAAGCTTTCCGGCCTGGAGGTTCCGTCCATTGTTCTTCCGAAAACGTCTGCGGCATACAGCCGATATCTTCCGGCTGCGGATCGGCTGGGCTGGTTCGGAAAGGTTTTCCTCAGCTACAGCTTTCTGGCCTATGTGGCCATTCTGATCTGCCTGCTGGCTTCCTGGTACCTGAACCGCACCCGTTCCGGGCTGCAGCTCCGCGCAGTGGGAGAAAGCCCGGCCACGGCAGACGCCGCGGGAATCAACGTAACCAGATACAAATACCTGGCAATCTGCATCGGATCCATGATTGCCGGCCTCGGCGGGCTGTATTACGTAATGGACTATGCCTGCGGTGTATGGTCCAATGACGCTTTCGGTGACAGAGGATGGCTCGCCATCGCGCTGGTAATATTCACCATCTGGAAACCGAAGATGAGCATTATCGCCTCGATTCTGTTCGGCGGACTGTATATTCTGAATTCTTATCTGCCTACCGGCGACAGAACCGCCATCAAGGAGCTTTACAAGATGCTTCCCTATGTGGTAACAATCGTAGTTCTCGTTTTTTCTTCTCTGCGAAACAAGAGAGAAAATCAGCCGCCTGCTTCTCTCGGCATGGCATATTTCCGGGAAGAGCGGTAGCATTGAATATCAATACAAAAAAGAAGTACCGTCCGGTACTTCTTTTTTGTTATACAACATTTCTTTTGTGCTTACTTCTTTTTTCCCTTGCTTTCCAGCCAGTTTTCCAGAGCAGTGAGCTTGATTTTCCCTTTGACGTATAAAATCAGTACGACAGCAATTCCTACCGTGCAGAGCCCGATCAGGGCAGTTGCCACGACGGCGCCGGCATTGTTGCTGCCCCGGCGTGCCTCCACGTGCTCCGGAAGGTTGGGCGACGGGGAAAGAACAGCTTCCGTCGGAGCAGGAGTCTGCGCGGAGGGGGTAGCCGTCGGCAGCGGCGTAGGCGTCGGAACCGGCGTCGGAGCAGGGGTAGGAGCGGGAGTCGCAGTGGGGACAGGGCTGGGCGTGGCAGCGGTAACCGTGACAGAGGCGGGAGCCGTCTTCACCATACCGGCGGCATTGCTGAAGACTGCATAAGCGGAAAAGCCGGAAACAGATGTGTCAACATTGGCAAGAACCAGCTTCTCCTCATTGGCACCGGTAACTCTGATTCCGGGAAAAGCGGAGGAAAAGGCGGAGGCCAGATAATCCGTGCCGCCGGAGCTGACGATGTGCCACTCAATGCTGCTGGCATTGTCAGCTCTTGCAATGAAGATTGCACTTCCGCCGGTCGTTCTGGCTTCTGCCGTCGGCTGCTTGGTTATGGAGGGAACAACAAGCGGCGCCGTAGGCGTGGGAGAAAAGGGATCGGCCGTGGGACTGACGATCACGCCGGATGACACATTGCCGCTGACAGTCAGCAAATGAGAAGAATTGCCGGCGTCGGAGCTGACGTCAATCTGCAGGGTGCAGGAAAACGGGCCGGTCTGGGCAGGGGTTCCCGTGATTTCCACGGAACTGCCGTTGGTGATGGCAACCTGAACACCGGAAGGAAGCGCACCGTCAGCACAGCTTACGCCGGTAATCGTTTCCCCGTCAGAAGCAAAAAATACCGACTGGTTTACCGGAGTGCCGACAGTCAGATCAACGGATACGGCAAAGGCAACAGCACATGTGCTGACAAGAACAAACAAAACCAGCAGAAAAGATAGAAAACGTTTCATAAAAATATCCTTTCGCAAATGATATTTTCCATAATATCATAAAAAACGGCAATAATAATTGCCGTTTTGTGAATTATGATTCCGTTCTGCAGACCAGGGATGCATTGTCTGCATCGATTACAATGGTGCTTCCGGAATGGATGTCGCCGGAAAGAATCGTTTTTGCAATCATGGTCTCCACAGTGTTCTGCAGATATCTCTTCAGCGGCCGGGCTCCGTATTGCGGGTCAAATCCGCAATCAATGATCAGTGACTGTGCCTCCGGCGTGATTCTGAGATCCAGGCCCTGATTCTGAAGCCTTTCTCTGAGGGAGCGGGTGAGAAGATCCACAATTCCTTCAAGATTGCTTTTCGTAAGCGGATGGAACATGAGAATCTCATCCAGACGGTTGAGAAATTCCGGCCGGAATGCGGCACGCAATTCGGCCATGACTGCCTGAGAGGCGTCGGGGCTGATGTTTCCTTCCGGATCAATACCGTCCAGCAGATAATGACTGCCGATATTGGAGGTCAGAATGATAATCGTGTTCTTGAAGTCAACGGTTCTGCCCTGTGAATCGGTAATGCGTCCGTCGTCGAGAATCTGAAGAAGGATATTGAATACATCCGGGTGCGCTTTTTCAATTTCGTCGAAAAGAACAACGCTGTACGGCTTGCGCCTTACCGCTTCCGTGAGCTGGCCGCCTTCGTCATATCCGACGTATCCCGGAGGTGCACCGATCAGGCGGGAAACCGAAAACTTTTCCATATACTCTGTCATATCAATCCGGACGATATTATGCTCGTCGTCAAACAGACATTCTGCGAGACTCTTGGCAAGCTCCGTCTTTCCGACACCGGTCGGACCGAGGAACAGGAAGGACCCCACAGGTCTGCCGGGGTCTGCAATGCCGGCCCGGGAGCGGAGAATCGCCTCCGAAACCTTGGTTACCGCATCGTCCTGCCCGATCAGACGGCCGTGAAGATGTTCATCCAGATGAAGAATCTTTTCCCGTTCTCCCTCAACAAGTCTGGAAACCGGAATGCCGGTCCATTTGGATACGATTTCGGAAATATCATCTTCCGTCACGGTATCGTGCACCATGGCACTTTCACGGGTACTGCCGGAAGAAAGCTCTTCCAGCTTCTTCTCCAGAGCAGGAAGCTCGGAATACTGCAATCTTGCCGCTTTTTCATATTCGAAGTTTCTCTGCGCATTTTCAATTTCAACGCGAAGCTGTTCCACCTCCGACTTCAGGTTCTTGATGTTTTCAATCTCGTCCTTTTCCTGCTCCCAGTGCGCCTTCTTCTCATTGAAATCTTCTTTCAGAGAGCCGAGCTCCGAGCGCAGCTTTTCAAGACGCTCTGCGGACAGGGAATCTTCTTCTCTTTTCAGTGCCATTTCTTCGATTTCCAGCTGCATGATTCTGCGGCGAAGATCATCCAGCTCAGAGGGCATGGAGTCAATCTCCGTGCGGATACTTGCACAGGCCTCATCGACCAGATCGATCGCCTTGTCCGGGAGGAAACGATCGCTGATATATCTGTGAGAAAGAGCTGCAGCGGCAACAAGAGCGCCGTCGTGAATGCGAACCCCGTGGTATACTTCGTAACGGTCCTTCAAACCGCGGAGGATGGAAATCGTGTCTTCCACTGTCGGCTCGTCCACGAGCACGGGCTGGAATCTGCGTTCCAGAGCCGCATCCTTTTCAATGTACTTGCGGTATTCATCCAGAGTTGTTGCACCGATACAGTGAAGCTCTCCTCTGGCGAGCATCGGCTTCAGAAGATTTCCTGCGTCCATGCTGCCTTCCGTTTTTCCGGCACCTACGATGGTATGCAGTTCATCGATGAAAAGGATGATTTTCCCGTTACTCTTTTTGATCTCGGTCAGGACGGCTTTCAGACGTTCTTCAAATTCACCCCGGTATTTTGCGCCGGCAATGAGCGTTCCCATATCCAGAGAAAAAATGGTTTTGTCTTTTAAGCCTTCCGGAACGTCTCCCCGAACGATCCTTTGGGCAAGACCTTCTGCAATTGCGGTTTTGCCCACGCCGGGTTCGCCGATCAGAACGGGGTTGTTCTTTGTTTTCCGGGAGAGGATCCGAATGGTATTCCGGATTTCCTGATCTCTTCCGATGACCGGGTCCAGACCGTTTTCCCGGGCACGCTGAACCAGATCCGTTCCGTATTTGGAAAGCGCATCAAATGTATCCTCCGGATTGTCACTGGTGACAGGAGAAGTCTTTACTTTTGCCAGCGCATCGTTAAACCTGGATTTGTTCACATTGTGATCCGCAAAGAGACGACGGATGTTATCCGTAGGAGAGGCAAAAATCCCCAGCATCAGATGCTCCACGGAAGTGTATTCATCTCCCAGGGATTTTGCGATTTTCTCGGCAGCATTGATGATTTTGCCGGTTTCCGAGGAAAGGTATACCTCGCTGCCATGTCCCACCTTGGGAAAAGATGCAATGATTTGCTGCAGTTCCCGGAGAAGAGCGTCGTTATCTGTGCCGATTCGGGACAGCAGCACAGGGATCAGGCCCTTTTCCTGATCCACCAGGGAATAGAGGAGATGCTCCGGATTGATGTAGCTGTTCCGGTATTCCGAAGCCAGTGCCTGCGCACTTTCCAGCGCCTCCAGAGATTTTTTGGTAAGTTTACTTTGATCCATAATTTCAGATTCCGTTCCTTTCACTGTTTTATTTGCCTTTATATTAGTCCCGAACTTTAAAAAAATAATGAACGGACTGTTAAGAATTAGCACTCTAAGAGATAGAGTGCTAATTCTGTGATAAAACAGGAGACGGAGTTCAGAATACGAGTTACAGTCGCATAAAAAAAGCAGCCCGAACAGGCTGCTTTTTCCACGCGAATTCGTTGCTGAAATCAGAGATACTTCCACCAGACAATACGATTAATAGTTTTCGCAGTTGACTTCAAAGTATGCCTGCGGATGTGCACAGACAGGGCAGATTTCCGGCGCATTCGTGCCGACGACGATATGGCCGCAGTTCCGGCACTCCCAAACCTTGACTTCACTCTTTGCAAAGACTTCCTGAGCTTCCACATTGTGGAGCAGGGCGCGGTAGCGTTCCTCGTGGTGCTTTTCAATGGCGGCAACTGCGCGGAACTTGGCAGCGAGCTCAGGGAAGCCTTCCTTTTCAGCGGTATCGGCAAAACCGGCATACATATCGGTCCATTCATAATTTTCACCGCTCGCAGCAGCACCCAGATTTTCGGCTGTTGTGCCGATTCCGTTCAGCTCCTTGAACCACAGTTTGGCGTGCTCCTTCTCGTTGTCGGCAGTCTTTAGGAACAGAGCGGCAATCTGCTCAAAGCCTTCCTTCTTTGCCTTGGAAGCAAAATAGGTGTACTTGTTTCTGGCCTGCGATTCGCCTGCAAAAGCTGCCTCCAGATTCTTTTCTGTCTGCGTTCCGGCATAGGGATTGGATTTCTGCTCTGCGACTAATTCCAGCTTTTCACCCTTGACATGGCAAAGGGGACACACGGCCTCAACACCGTCTTCGACTTCAAATACTTTGCCGCATACGAGACACTTGTAAGTTTTCATTTTCTTTTCCTCTTTCCTTTTATTATTTTTGTTGTAGTTTTCTTGCATTCTCCGCTGTTTCGGCTTGAAAATCCGGCGGAGGCGGATCGGAGAAGAGCGCTTTCAGATGATTATGACATTGCCGCTTCCGTGGATGCGGTCAGCCGCTGGCATGCAGGACAGATTCCTTTAAATACAATATCGCAATCCAGAAAATCAAAGCCATGCGTATCGTGAATCTGCTCCGTCAGGGAAGCTACCGGCTCCATATCTACATCAAATACATTACCGCATCTGACACAAACAACATGATAATGGCTTCGGCAGTTGTGGTCAAAGTGGTCTGCTGCACCGGGGATCTCAATTCTGAGTATTTCTCCGTCTTCCGATAAGGAATTCAGATTCCGGTAGACGGTTCCCTTGCTGATGGAGGGATATTCTGCAGTAATCTGCGCGAAAATCTCTTCTGCGGTTGCATGACAGCCCAGCTTGCGGACAGCTTCCAAAACAAGTTTTTTCTGAATAGTCTCTCGCTTAATCATAATTATTCCTTATTAAGATTAATTCCTATTAAATAATACTCGAAAATTCTGCGTTGTCAAGAGGGTAAGAAAAAAATTGCTCAGCGTAAGATCAGAAATGGATCTTTTTCTGTTTTTCTTCTAAGGTTTTATGGCAGCGACGTTTTCTTTTGTGTTTGCCTTTGCAATATCATGGAAGTAGAAGATCGATATGTGTCAGATCCATAATGTCGATCTGGATTCGCCCTGCGCCGGATGTAAGCACAAGGGAGGCGAAAAGAATGCTTGAAGATCTGTGGTGCGGAAACATCACCCCCTTTGAGGATTTCCTTGACGGCAGAAAGGAATATAAGGAGCTGATGAACCTCATGGCGAGCAACCGTGAGAGGCTCGAAAAGGACTTCACCCCCGAGCAGACCGAATAGCTCGCCAAATATGATGACGTCATCAATGAGATGCACAGCATCGCAGAAGCCGAGGCGTTCAAATACGGCTTCCGCCTTGCCCTCAACCTAACCGTCGAGTCGATGAGTGAAAAGTAACCATGATCCCGACTGAAACGAGATTCTTTCTCGCTTCGGTTGGGATTTTTCCTTTTTGATATTCCTTATAGTATCAAAAAGGAATATTGTTTTTATGAATTTTATCAAAACTACTTGATATTATTCCTAATTTGCGGTATAATTATCATGTATTAGTGTAAGTGAGTCGGAGGCGATAATATGGCCAACAAAACCTCAATACGTTTTTTTGAAGATGTTCCCGTCCGTGCAGTTTGGGACGAAGATAGCTCAAAATGGTGGTTCTGCGCTATGGATATTTCCGAAGCGCTGACAAAAACGAAGAGCCCGCGTAAGTATTGGAATACGATAAAAACAAGAAAATCTGAGTTGTCCTCAATTTGCAGACAA
>JAZLHH010000062.1:0-4281 GCA_045616745.1 Candidatus Limivicinus sp.
GATGTCCGGACAGGCATAATCCTTTCGTCACCGTGCTTTTCACGGCATAGCCGTGCCCGTCGGTGAACACGGTCTAATAAGAATCCCCCAAATTCCGTGAAGAACCGTAAGCGCATCATAAACACACGGAAGTTTTTGCAAATGAAAATGCTTGCAACAGCTGCGAAGCAAGCATTTCCGTGCAAAGACCAATAGCAAGTATTTTACTTTGCAAACGCCGGAGCGCAGTATGCACGGGCGCTGTCACTCCATGGCATCAACTGTTCCAGTTCGACATCGGACATGCCTTTGTGAGGTCTTGCATTGAGCAGGAACACCAGATAATCTTCAATGTTCAGGCTGTGAGCTTTCGCCATTTCCACCATCGTATATGTCCTGGCGCTGGCATGAGCCCCAGTGGGAGTATCGCTGAACAGCCAGTTTTTACGTCCAACGGTGAAGGGACGAATGGCGTTTTCACTCAGGTTGTTGGAGAGGCTGCATCGACCATCTTCAAGGTAGGTATCAAGATACGGTCTGCGCCCCTGCGCATACTGGATAGCCTTTCCCAGTCGGCTTCCCTTGTCGTACCCAGTCAGTTCTTCCAGCCAGCTCCAGAAAGCGGACAGGATCGGCTGCGCTTTCTTCAGACGGTATTCATACCGCTGCTCACAAGAGAAGCCGTGCTCCTTGCAATAACGCTCAATTTCAAAGAGCTTGTCGCAGTAGATCACGCCTTGGACAGCCGGATGGGCATAGTCCAGCTTCTTGCCCTGCGGAACGGCATCATTAAAATACCTGCGAACATGCGCCCAGCAACAGGTGCGCTTTACGCCAGGCAGATTATTGTAGCCTTGGTAGCCGTCCGTCATGAGATATCCGCTGAATCCCTTCAGGAAGGCTTCGGCATTGTACCGGGCTCTGGTTTCCGAGTATCCATAGAGGATAATCTCCGGAAGTCCATCTTCACCGGAACGGAAGAGCCACATGAATGAATCCGTTTCCGGTTCCCGCCCGGGTTCTTTGAGAACTTGAATCCTGGTTTCATCCGCCATCAGGAAATCACGCTGCAGCAACAACCTGTGGAGGTAGTCATAGATCGGAACGAAGTACTCATCCGAGCAGAAGTTAATCCACCGTGCCAGCCGACTCCGGGACAGCAGCGCGCCATACTGCGCCCAGTCTTTTTCCTGCCGGTAGAGTGGTACTGCATTGGCGTACTTCTGGTAGATGGCGTGGCCTACAAGAGGCGCAGATGCCATGCTGTGAGGAATCAGCGCATCCGAAACCTTCGCCGTGACAATATTGTTCCCGGTATCCGAGTCCTTCCTGCCGGCTTCTTTCTTACATTCCGGGCAGTAGTAAGTCTCGGCATAGATACGGGTCACGGTTAATCTCGCAGGCTGGAAATTCCATTCGTCGCGGATATACTTCTTCCCGCAGGGCTTTAGTTCAGTGCCGCATTCCTGACAGATGCGTTCCGCTTCCGGCAGAGAAATGACTTTCTCCTTCACAGAAACGCCCTTAAGCAGTTCTTCTTTCGTGGTCTTCGGGCTGAGGGACTTGGTGAAGGTGACAACCTCTGCTTCGGTATCCGCCTCGGTGTTCGCTTCGGTATCCGACTCGGGATCATCCTTTGCAGCTTCAGTTTCAGCCTCGTCAAACAGGCCGAGCTGGCCCTCGACAACGAGAGAACGCTTTTCACTGGAAGTTCCGAACAGTTTCTTCTGGAGATATGCGATTTGCTCCTGCTGATTGTCAATCAGCTTGTCCCTGTCGGTCAGTTCTTTCCGGAGGGCTTCAATTGTGAGCTTCAGCTCCTTCATGGTATCCATGAGTTCACGCATCTGCAAATCGCGTCCGCTGGCAGCCACAATCGTCACCTCCCGTCCTTACTTTCTCACTTATATTATTCGACATTCAAGCGAGAAATCCTTTTGGAAATTGACGATTTTTAAAGAAAATTTGCGGGAAAAGTGAGTGCTTTCAAGCGATTGGAGCTAATATGGACGCTTGATTCGGATAGCGGTTGGCTGCTCTATATCAATGCCGGACATGAGCCAGTCGAACTGCTGCCAGGTCAAATTCCTCGCCTCACTTTTGTCCCGCGGCCAACGGTATCGCCCGTTCTCCACATCCAGACGCTTATACAGAAGAACGTACCCGTCCCCCTCCCAGATCAAGGCCTTTATCCGGTCACAGCGTCGTCCGCAAAACAGGAAAAGGGAGTGGTTCTTTGAGTCCAGCTTCAGCGTTCCTTCCACGATGGCCCTCAGGCCGTCAATGGATTTGCGCATATCTGTATAGCCGCAGACGAGGTATATTTCACTTGCGGCAGATATGTCACCTAACATCCTTTGCTCCTTAGCAGCCGAATCGTCTCCGCCAGCAGAGTTGGATTGACATCATTGGTGACACGCAGATGAACGTCACTAATGATCACTTCCATGACCGGGTATCCCAGCTGTGTCTGCATTGATGGGAGTGTTTCCACTGGCGGCTCCGGCGTGAGGACTGGTTTCGGAGCAGTGGCGATCTGCCTTTCGCCTTCGATTTTGATTTTCACAATATCCGGCTGCTCGGGTTCCTTTCGGACAACCGTGGGGATCACAGCAGGAATATCAATCTCGCCACTCTGCTTGAGTCTGTGAACCCAGGCATAAAAGGTAGAAACCTTGATGTTGTGTTGATGGCACCACTCGTAGTCTGTCAGGCCACTTTGGTGGCATTCGGTGATCAGGCGGAGCTGTTCCTCGGGGGAAGTCCGTTTACTACGCATATCAGAGGCCCCTTTCGCTTTGCAAATCAAAATGCTTGCTATCTCGCTTTTTGCAAAGTAAAATGCTTGCTTCTGATACTCTATAACTTTTGCAAGAAGATTGCACTACGTGTTTATATAGTGCGCTTACGGTCTGAAAACTCCATAGCAAATTTTTCGGCCGATATTCTGTTTTCGCTTAAATCTGAATATACAATGACCCCGGAGCCGCATCACCGCCGCTCCGGGGCCATTTTTCTATATAGTGTCTCCTCCCGCACCATAAAACATCAATAAACACAAGCATTTCTGCGCATTTTGCAGTATAATAGATACAAGGAAAAACCAGCGAGGAGTCCGAAAAGCTTGCACCTGGGAGGACGAAAGAGATGTACAAGCGTCGTTCGCAGCAGCTGAGCCTGCTGGAGAATGCGGAAATGTTTGGCGGATTGAAGCTCAGTCCGCGGAATCGATGGGTGCGGTTGAGTAAAATCGTTCCGTGGGCAGAGTTCGAGGAGAGGTACGCGGAGCATTTCAGCAAGCGCGCCGGACAGATTGCGATACCAGCGCGAATGGCGCTCGGAGCGTTGCTCATCAAGGACAGGTATCACGGCATGTCAGATGAGGATCTGGTGGAAGAAATCGCCATGAATCCCTATCTGCAGTATTTTCTTGGCATGCTGGAATACAATGAGATCTGCCCTTTCGCGTCCACAATGTTTGTCCGCTTTCGCAAACGGGTTACCCCGGAGATGCTTGCCTGGGTCAATGACCGAATCTGCGAACGTCCGGAAGAAGATCCTGACGATCATCAGGATCGTGATGACAATGACGGCAATGGCGGATCCGGCCTCAAAGATGAATCGGATGGTGACTGCGAAGAGTCACAGGCAGAACAACTCACCATGGGGACATTGATTCTGGATGCGACATGTGCACCGCAGAACATCCGTTTTCCGCAGGATGCCTCGCTGCTGGACGAGACTCGACGCAACCTTGAGCAGATCATCGATGTCATGCATGACAATGGTATGACCGATGGGCAGAAACCCCGGACCTATCGCGAACAGGCAAAAAACGAATACAACAGCTACTCCAAGAAGCGCAGGAAGAAATACAAAGACCACCGAAACGCCGTGAAAGCCCAGCTGCAGTATGTCCGCCGTGATCTTGGTTATATTGATTCAATTCTGATCCATCATCCGGATTGTCTGACTTTACTGCCGTTGTGGCTGCAGGAACGTCTGCCGCTCATCAGAACGCTATATTCACAGCAACAAGACATGTATGACAACAAGGTCCACAGTTGTCCGGATCGAATCGTCAGTTTAAGCCAACCGTGGGTCAGACCAATCGTACGCGGAAAGCTGAATGCTGCAACGGAGTTTGGCGCGAAGATAGAGATGAGTGTGGTAAATGGCTTCCTTCGCATAGAGCACCTTAGCTGGTCGTCGTTCAATGAATCGGCAACGCTGCAGGATTCAGTGGAGAGCTACCGGCGTGCTTATGGGCATTATCCGGCGAGGATCCTGGCAGATACGATC
>JAZLHH010000063.1:0-19061 GCA_045616745.1 Candidatus Limivicinus sp.
GTGAGAAAACTCATCTTTCGGATATAAAGAAAACGGCATAAACTGAAAGTGATAGGATTTTCAACAATCGGCGCGGATTTTGACATCGGCGCTGAAATAATTGCGCCCCTGGATGGCTGATTTTCAACATTCAGGAGCGCATTCGCTTTTATATTCTCTTGTTTTCTCACAAACAAAGGACGTGCTACAAAATTTCTCATTTTGCAACACGCCCTCTGAGGATTATGGGGAATTATTGCTCCGCCGGTTCAAAGGAATCCTTTCCGTGATGACACAGTGGGCAGGTATAATCGTCAGGAAGCTCTCCTTCACATGGCTCAAAGTGGCCGCAGATGGAGCAGAGATATCCTTTTACTTTGGGCTTTTCGTCGCCGGGAACATATTCAAATTCGTCGGAAGCGGCGGGAGTGCCGGATTCTTCCACAATCACGGGACGAGGTGCAATTTCTTCCGCAATGGCATCGGCAGCAGCATCCAATTCTGCCAGCTGGTCTTCCGCCAGAGAAGATCTGAGCGTGATATTTTCGCCGATGAATTCGCAGTCTTTCAGCTTGGACAGCTCTTCTCTCATCAGCTTTCCGCTGGCCGGTGCCCAGCTGCCGTTTTCCAGAACAGCAATCTTCCGGTTCCGGAGATTGTGATTGACCAGATCGTGAATCAGATTCTCCATGGTAATGAAGATTCCGGCGTTATACGTGGTTGCAGCAAACACCAGATGGCTGCAGCGGAAGGCGTCGGAGACAATATAGCTGGAAGGAGTAACGGAGGTGTCGTACATCCGGACCCTGACGCCCCGCTCTGTCAGTTTGCAGGCAAGAATATTGGCAGCATTTTCGGTATGACCGTATACAGAAGCATAGGCGAGCAGGACGCTGTTTTCCTCCGGCGTGTAAGAAGACCAGTGCAGGTATTTATCCAGGAAATCGCCGAAGTGGCTGCGCCACACATAGCCGTGCAGCGGGCAGACATAGTTCAGTTCCAGACCGGCTGCTTTCTTCAGCACGGCCTGAACCTGTGTGCCGTACTTGCCGACGATATTGGTATAGTAGCGGCGGGCTTCATCCACATTCTCCCGGAAGAAATCGGTTTCGTCCGCAAAGAGTCTGCCGTTCAGCGCACCGAAAGTACCGAACGCATCCGCAGAGAAGAGGATTTTGTCTGTAAGGTCATAGCTCATCATGACTTCCGGCCAGTGGACCATCGGAGCATTCACGAAGGTAATCGTGTGCCGACCGAAGCTGAGCGTATCCCCTTCTTTTACCACATACAGTTTTCCTGTGAAATCCACGTTGCGGAAAAAGTTCTTCAGCATGGTTTCCATCTTGGAATTGCAGACGATCTTCGTATCCGGATAATGGGTAAGGAGCGCTTCGACGGTATAGGCATGGTCGGGCTCCAGGTGAGAAATCACCAGATAATCCAGTGCTCTGCCGTTCAGCGCATAAGCCACATTTTCAAAAAATGTCTGGTAGACGGCTTTATCTACGGTATCGAACAGCGCCGTCTTCTCATCCAGCAGGAGGTAAGAGTTGTAGGATACGCCGTCAGGCACACCGTATACACCTTCAAAGCAGGCCAGCCTCCTGTCATCTGCACCGACCCAGATCAGGTCATCTGTTACTTTTCTTGTACAATACATAATTCCACCTCTTTATATTCATTTCTTTTTCATCATTAAGGAAAGAACGAAACTTCCGTCCTTCTGTACACAGCATAGCAAAAATCAAAGATCGTTGCAAGATACCTTCATTCCGGTTGTCAGCAAGGAGGAAACATTGTATACTGATTACACTGAAAAAAGACGGAAGGGGGACGCTATGGAAGCCAGACTGAGAATGTACCGGAGCAGGCTGAAGATCAGCGGCTATGCCGTCATCGGTTTCGGTCTTTGGTGTATCATTCGCATTTTTCTGATGCGGTACTTCGACCCTCTGTCATTTGAGGCGATGCTCGGCGAGCAGACGGACATCCCCCGGGAATTCTATGACGAAGTCGTATTCACCGGCCTTCTCGTATTTATGGCCGTCGATTTGCTTTACCGCTTTTTCGTGGGGCGGGCCGCCATTCGGGAGGGCAGCGGAATACCGCGGAAAATGCTGTATGTTTTCTTTGCGCTTGTCTACGGGCTGATTTCTGTTTACAGCGATGCCATGTATACTGTGAACCTGCTTTCGAAGGGGTTCAGTCTGAACAGCTTTGCGGATATTCTGGTGGATCTTTCCGCCTGTATCGCCATGTTTGAAATCGTGTATTCCGCCGCCGCCATCCGGGTTCTGGAAAAAAAGAACAGGGAGGGGAACTGAATGCAGGAAGATTTTCATTATTATGCCACATACAGTGCGGCAGTTCTGGCCGGCTATTCCCACGAGGAAAGCCTCACGATTGCGTATGCCGACATGCTTACGGACCACTGCACGGAAACCCTGCTGAAGAAGCTGAACGCTCCTGTTTCTGCTGCCACTACGCAGATGCAGACGGAGCTGATCAATACCCGTACGGACCTTATCGGTCTGCAGAAGATTACCCGAATCTGGGCTTCCTTTCATTTCCTGCCCTATGATCTGAACGCCGTCTATCCCGGGAAGCAGAATCCGCCCCGGCGCTATATGAACAAATACCGGCTGATCTGCCGTCCGAACGGTCCTCTGGTTGAGGAGACTGTCCGATTGGCCAAGGGGCAGAGCCTGCAGGCTGCGGGCATCGCCATGCACGTTCTGGCGGATACCTGGGCCCACAGCTACTTTGCCGGTACCCCCGCCAACGTCATCAATAACGTCAGCGATTACTTCTTTGAGATTCGGGGCGGAGAATCGGTTCCGGTTCGCTTTCGTCATAATCCCACGGTTCCCGATGACCCTGAACAGGGTCTCTACACCGGCAGCGTACACCAGGAAAATGAGAATTCCATCATGAATCTGGGGCATGGGAGAGCCGGGCATCTGCCGGATTACAGCTTCTGCCGCTACCGGTATCTGCCGGTCTGGAACCGGTACGAGGAAATAGTCAAGGATAACCCCTCGGAATATTATCATGCATACTGCCAGATGATTTCTGCCATGCAGTATCTCCGGGGCGAAGCAGACTCCTTTACCAACGGTACCTATGCCGAAGACGCGGCTGCCCCTTATAAGGACCGAATCACGGGAATTCTGGAAAAGCGCCAACTCAATGCCTGTCAGGACTGGAAGGCTTTCGGAGAAGCTCTTTCCGGCCGGGAAATTCCGGAGTTTGATCTGGACAGATATCAGCAGGAATATGAAGATGCCCCTGAGTCCGAGCGCGATGACACGTTCCTCGGCAGATACTTCCTCGGAGCGTTGGCGCAGAAAAGCATGGTCACGCACAGGATATACGAATCCGGCAATCTGCTTGCGGGCTTTTCCGTTCGCTACTCCCGGTTTCGGGGGAACCGGGACTACCGGAAGCTGGAGAAGCTCTTCCGGGGAAGGAGCAGCACATGAGCAGTACCAAACGCATTTTCAAAATTATCGGCGGTCTGCTGACCGTTGTGATCGCCGTTGTAATGTTCCTGCACCCGGATATCGGGTATCCGATTGCCATTCTGATTCTGGACGTTTCTCTGCTTCTCTACGGCATTCGGCTCCTGATTTATTACTTCACCATGGCCCGGTTCATGGTGAACGGGCTGATGACGTTTTACAAAAGCATCGTGGTTCTGGATTTCGGGCTCTTTGTATTCAACATGTCAAGCGTGCCGCGAAAGATCACTATGCTGTATCTCATTGCCTGCCTTGCCCTGCTCGGCGGGAAGGACCTCATTGATGCCGTCGGGGCAAAGAAGCTGGAAGCTCCTTCCTGGAAGTTCCAGTTCTGCTACGGTGCCGTGAAAATCATCCTTGCGATTATCTGCCTGTTCTATCTGGACTCCGAGCGCATTGCCACTGCCATCTACTGTCTGGGTATGATTCACTCCGCGGTTTCCGATATCATTTTCGCCTGCCGCAGAACTTCGGTCGTCTATATCGAATAACGCTCCATATATGAGAAAAATCCCTGCAGCTGCAGGGATTTTCGTTTTTTCGATTTACTTCAGGCGTTTCAGAATCTCACAGGTGATGTCATAGAGATGCTCCACGGAAGATACCTCCAGACGTTCCCGTTCAGAGTGAATATCGTAGAGGTTGGGACCGTAGGAAACAGCGTCCAGGCCGGGAATCTTCCCGATGAACATGCCGCATTCCAGCCCTCCGTGGGTGCCTGTAATCTCGCCTTCCTTCCCCGTTGCTTCCCGGTAAGACTCCAGAACCAGATCCTTCAGCCGGGATTCCCGATTGTACTGCCATGCAGGGTAGGAATTGCGAAGTTCTGTTTTTCCGCCCGCATAATCCACTACGGACCGGATTTTCAGAACCGTCAGTTCCTTCTCCGACTCCAGAGCGGAACGCACCAGGAGAGAAAACTTCAACCCGGTTTCCTGAAGCTTCATGATTCCCAGATTCAGCGAAGTCCGGACAAGCCCCGGGAAGTCCGGGCTCATGGTCTGTACACCGTGGGGCAATATGAGAAGGGCATGAAGAATCGTCTTCGTGACTCTGGCGCTGAGTGCAGCGGAGGCCTCTCCCCTTTTCCAGGTCAGAGACAGCGCCGGATCCGTTACGGCAAATTCGTTTTTCAGAACCGCTGCAAATTTTTCCAGGAACTGTTCAAAAGCAGCTGCCTGCGCAGCAGGAACTGCCACTTTGGCAACACAGCGGTTGCAGATAGCATTGTCAAACCGGCCGCCGCTGATATCGGCAATCCGAAGATCTCCCGCAGCTTCCAGCGCGGTATAGAGGGTTCTGGCCATCTCTACATTGGCATTGGCCCTTCCCTGATGGATTTCCACGCCGGAGTGGCCGCCGGTAAGCCCCGCCAGCTCCAGATCATACACGGTTTCACCGAAAAGCATCTCCCCTCTGCCGGGAAGGAAGCAGTCGCACCGGGTTCCGCCGGCACAGGAAACCGTGAACACGCCCTCTTCTTCGGAATCCAGATTCAGCAGGTTCCTGCCCTTCAGCCCGGAGCAGTCGATTCCGACAGCACCCGTCATTCCCGTTTCTTCATCTGAGGTAAACACGGCTTCAATCGGCGGGTGTGCCAGCGAACCGTCCGCCAGAACTGCCAGAATCACGGCAACCGCAATGCAGTCGTCCCCGCCAAGCGACGTACCCTCTGCCCAGACCCAGTCACCGTCCGTTGCCAGGTCCAGACCTTCCCTGCTCATGTCCCTGCGGCAGTCTTCCGCTGTCACGCAGACCATGTCCATATGCCCCTGGAGAATCACCGGATCGGCAGATTCATAGCCGGCGCTGCCCGGCTTCCGGATAATCACATTGTCCCATTGATCCTGTTCCCAGGGGAGCTGCAGCTCCTCCGCCATGGAGACGATCAGGTCACTGATCTGCTTCGTGTTGCCGCTGCCGTGAGGCACTGAGCAGAGCCTTTCAAAATAAGCAAATACCTTTGCAGGTTTCAGATCCTTCAGAATATTCATTTTCCGTCCTTTCTGCCGTCGGCAAGCTTCAGCATCAGCTTCATCAGCGTGTCGGCAATGAGTTCCATGTCTTCTGCCACGGCATATTCAAATCTGCCGTGGAAATTTTCTCCGCCGGTGCAGAGGTTGGGGCAGGGCAGTCCTTCAAAGGAGAGCCGGGCGCCGTCGGTTCCGCCCCGGATCGGGACGCATACCGCTTCCGTACCGTTTTCCCGGAACGCTTCCTGCGCCGCGGAAATCAGGAACATGCAGGGCTCGATTTTCTCCTTCATGTTGTAATAGCTGTCCTTCATGTCCAGCTCCGCGGTATTTTCTCCGTATTTCCGGTTGATTTCCGCAACGCATTCCGCCAGCACCTGCTTGCGTTTTTCGAACTTTTCCCTGTCATGATCCCGAATGATATAGTGCATGCGGGTTTCTTCGCATTCGCCGGAAATTCCCGTCAGGTGATAAAAGCCTTCATAGCCTTCTGTATGACCCGGCGTCTCCTGTGCCGGGAGCATAGCGTTGAGTTCCATGGCCAGCAGTGCGGAATTGACCATTTTATCCTTGGCAGAACCCGGGTGAATCGATATCCCGTGAATCACGACTGTGGCGCCGGCGGCATTGAAGTTCTCGTATTCAATTTCACCCAGTGCACCGCCGTCCACAGTATAGGCATAGTCTGCACCGAATCCGGGAACATCAAAAAGATCCGCTCCTCTGCCGATTTCCTCGTCCGGCGTAAATCCCAGACGAATCTTCCCGTGCTTCTGCTCCGTATGCAGCAGCGCCTCCGCCGCAGCGATGATTTCCGCCGCTCCGGCCTTGTCGTCCGAACCCAGCAGAGTCGTTCCGTCCGTGACAATCAGATGCTTTCCCAGATGCGTCAGGAGGGATGGATAATCCCGGGGGGACAGAACGATGTTCTTTTCCGCATTCAGAAGGACATCGCCGCCGTCATAAGGCTCCGTAATTCTGGGCTTCACGCCGGAACCGGAAGCATCCGGGGAGGTATCCATATGGGCAATCAGCCCGAATACCGGGATGTCGTCATCGCAGTTGGCAGGGACTGTGGCATAGACATATCCGTGTTCGTCTATATGCGCATCGGCAATTCCGATTTCCTGCAGCTGACGAACAATCTCCTCTGCCACATTCCGCTGATTCGCCGTAGAAGGGCAGGTTTCACTCGCTTCATCGGAAGTGCTTTCCAGCACCGCCAGTTTCAAAAAACGATCAATTACATTCATGATTTTTCCTCCCGATTTCGGCACAGAAACTGTGCCGGCCTGATTGTCTGCCATTTTACCACAGAAGCCGGAGAAAAACACGTGAAACTGCATATTTTTCTCTTTTCACAGCTCTTTTTCCTATGATATAATTGACCCGATTTATCAGAAAGGTTTCATGCTTATGTTAGATTCCATTGTCAATGCCATCAGCGGCGTTCTCTATCAGCCCTGGTGCCTGCCGCTGATCCTGATCTTAGGCGGCCTGATTTTTACTGTTCTCACGAGGGGAATTCAGTTCCGGCTCTTCAAAGAGTCCATCAAAGTCGTTTCCGAAAAGCCCAAGACCGCAGGTGCGGTTTCCTCCTTCGGTGCTCTGATGGTCTCTACTGCTTCCCGCGTAGGTACGGGCAATATCGTCGGCGTTTCCACGGCCATTTGCTGCGGCGGTCCCGGCGCCATTTTCTGGATGTGGATTATCGCCATTCTCGGCGGCGCTTCCGCTTTCGTAGAATCCACTCTGGCCCAGATTTTCAAGCGCAGAGATGAGGACGGCGGATCCTACGGCGGCCCCTCCTACTACATTGAGTCCGGTCTCGGCCAGCGCTGGCTGGGCATCATCTTTGCCGTCATCATCATTCTGACCTATGCGGTGGGGTACAATGCTCTGGCTTCCTACAACCTTCAGTCCTCCTTTGCCGGGTTCCGCTTCTACAGCAGGTCTACGCCTGTGATCATCGGCGCAATTCTGGCGGTACTCTTTGCCTGCTGCATTCTCGGCGGTGCCAAACGCCTGACCAGGGTCACCGGCGTACTCGTTCCTCTGATGGGATTGCTCTACATTCTGGTTTCCCTGATTGTAATCGTTCTCAATATCGGTTCGGTTCCCGCTATGTTCGGCTCAATCTTCCGGGATGCTTTCAACTTCCGTGCCATCTTCGGCGGGTTTGGCGGAAGCTGCCTTATGTACGGTGTCAAGCGCGGTCTCTACTCCAACGAGGCCGGCATGGGCAGCGCCCCCAACGCTGCTGCCACTGCGGACGTTTCTCATCCCGCAAAGCAGGGCCTCGTTCAGATGCTCTCCGTGTTTATCGACACGCTGCTCATCTGCACCGCCACGGCTTTCATGTGCCTGCTCTCCGGCGTTGCACCGACTGTCGACGCCGCCGGCGCTCCCTATGTTCAGGATGCGCTTCGCAGTATCTTCGGCGGATTCGGCCCTGTATTCATTGCCGTTTCCATGGCGCTGTTTGCTTTCACAACCCTGATCGGAAACTATTATTACTGTGAAGGCTGCCTCCGTTACATTCTCAAAAGGAAGCCCGGCAAGACCCTGCTCACGGTATTCCGCATCATTGCCATTATCATTGTGTTTGTCGGCGCCATGCTCTCCATGGGTCTTGCCTGGGATACGGCGGATCTGCTGCAGGCTCTCATGGTCATCATCAACATTCCCGTGATTCTGCTCCTCTGCAAGCCGGCCGTCGCCTGTCTGGACGATTATTGCAGACAGCGGAAGGAAGGGAAGAATCCGGAATTCAAGGCAAAAGATATCGATTTGAAGAGCGATACGGACTTCTGGAACTGATTTTTTGCCGAAAATACGAAAATTTTACCAAAAATAACAATTATCAAGCTTTTTTGTTTGCCTGACGGAAAAGATTGTGGTAGAATAGCCGGGCACGTCAGTTGAAACATCTGTGCAGAAAGGTATTATTATGAAAAAATCCGATTTAGTTAAGAAAATAGCAGAAAATGCCGGCATTACCCAGAAGCAGGCTGCCCTGGCTCTTGACAGCGCTCTTGAAGGCATTATGGCCGCTGTTGTAGCAGGCGACAAAGTCAGCTTCCCCGGATTCGGCACGTTTGAGGCAAAGACCAGAGCTGCAAGAAGCGGTTTCAATCCCCTCACCAAGGAAAAGATTGAGATCCCCGCATCCAAGGTTCCTTCCTTCAAAGTCGGCCAGAGCTTCAAAGATCTGTTGAAGGGCTGATTCCCTTCCCTAAAAAGAGCAGTTCTCGTGAACTGCTCTTTTTTTACTCTTTTCTGTTTTGAGGTAGAGACAATGAATGCACGCAAAATCATCGCTGCAGGGCATATCTGCCTGGATATTACGCCGGTGTTCCCGCAGGGGCGGAGCGGTTCTCCGGGGGACATTCTGATTCCCGGGAAACTGATTCACGTCAATGCTGCCGATGTGCATACCGGCGGCAGTGTCGCCAACACCGGGCTTGCTCTGAAAATTCTGGGAAATAATGTGGAGCTTCTGGGGAAAATCGGCAACGACAGCTTCGGGTCCATCATTCAGGAAATCGTGAGCCGGTATCATACCGGCGGGCTTCTCGCAGACGATTCGTGCTCCACTTCCTATTCCGTAGTGATTGCCGTCCCCGGCTCGGACCGGATTTTTCTCCATAATCCGGGTGCCAACGATTCGTTCTCCTGCCGGGATATTCCCCCGGAAGCACTGGAGGGCGCGGCTCTGTTTCACTTTGGATATCCGCCGCTGATGCGGAGCATGTTTGAACGCGGCGGTGAGGAACTTGTCACTCTGTTTTCCATGGTAAGGTCCCGCGGGATCGTCACCAGTCTGGACTTTTCGGAAATCGACCCGCATTCCGAAGCCGGCGCCGTGGACTGGGTTTCTCTGCTGGCTTCCGTTCTTCCTCTCACGGACTTCTTCCTCCCCAGCTTTGAGGAGCTCTGTTTCATGCTGGACCGGGAGAAATACGAACAGATGAGCTGTTCAGGGAGAAATATGACGGAGCATCTGGATATGCAAAAGGACGTGGCGCCGCTTGCCGACAGGCTTTTTGCACTGGGTGCCCGAGCCGTCATGATCAAGTGCGGCGTTTCCGGTCTCTATTACCGGACCGGAGATGTTTCGAACGTCTGCTCCCTCCTCGGTCTGAATCCTGCAGAATGGAATTTCCGGAGCGGCTGTCAGCCCTGCTTCCCGGTAGCGCAGGTTCTTTCCGCCACCGGGTCGGGCGATACCTGTATCGCAGCTTTTCTCACGGGGCTTCTCCGGGGAAAACCGCCGGAGGAATGCGTTGCCCTGGCTGCTGCCGAAGGCGCCTGCTGCGTTACCGCCTATGACGCACTCAGCGGTCTTAAATCCATAGAAGAACTGGAAAAAATGATTGCCGATCATCAGAGATGACCGGCAATTTTTCTGTATTCTTCTGTTATTTTCAAGGCAGGTTCGCTGTTCTCCGGAATTCCCGTAATCCGCTCCAGGGCTTTTCCGAATCCCAGACGGCGGATCAGCTCCTGCAGTTCCCGGCTCTGTGCATCTTTGGGATTGTCATAGTTCATCAGCGCGGCAATACCCCTGCAGTATGCCGGCGTCGGCAGACCGAAGGCATTGGCATATCGCATCGGGGCAATCAGACGGTCATCGGGAGACAGCTTTCGGATCGGTTCTCTGGCCACACGCGCGCAGCTGTCGATGACGGAAGGATTCCGGAAACGGTCCATGATGAATGACCGGTAAGCGAGCATCTCCTCGGCTGTAAATCCGTGGCGCAGGCACAGCATCTGGCCTGCCTCTTCCATCATATTCCAGACCAGGTCATAAATTTCCGGATCGGACAGCGCTTCCTGAACTGTTTCCAGCCCCTTGGCCCGGCCCAGCGCTCCGGTAACTGCGTTGGGGCCGTTCAGCGTGAACAGCTTTCTCTCCAGGAAAGGACTCAGATCGTCAACAATATGGAGGCCTTCCACTTCCGGAAGCGGGCCGCGGAATCCGGACTTCAGGCTGTCCCATTCATAATACTCCTCCGCGGTGACATCTGCCGGGAGGCTGTTCGCGTTCGGAGGAATAATACCGTCGATTGCACAGTCCGGAAAGCCGATATACTGCTCCAGATAGGTTTTCCCCTCCTCCGGCAGGCAGGTCAGAACGTGAGATTTCAGAATTGTGGAACCGCCCAGTGCATTTTCACAGGCGAGAATATTGAGGAATTTCGTATTCCCGGCGCTGCGTCTCATTTCCAGTGCCTGTGCCAGCGTAACGGCAATCTTCGGCAGTGCTGTCAGCCCCGTGCAGGTACAGATGAGATCGGCGGCAGCGCATTCCGCAATCAGTGCGGGATCCGCGGCGTGCATTGCCCGTACATTGCGGACGCATGCCGCCGTTTCTTCCCTGCGGATCCGACGGACAATGTATTCACCGCGGAAATTGATATCCTCGATGACTGCGGCATTTACATCTGCCAGCAGAACCTCATACCCGGAACGGGACAGAAGCATACCGATCACACCCCTGCCGTACTGTCCGGCTCCGATCAGTACCGCCTGTTTCATACCGTTTCTCCCGTTTTCCTTTCCACACAGCTTCGCAGCATGAAAATCACGGAAAGCATCATGACGACAGCGCCGCAGCTCATGACGGCATAGAGAATTCGGAACAGATTGCTCCAGCGCTGAACACAGTATTCGCAGACGCCGACCGTTGCCAGAGAGAGGATATAGAGAAACCAGATCAGGAAAATCTTTCCGCCGGAATTGCCGGCTCTTTTGCTCCGGCGCGTGTAATAGATCAGAACAGCCAGAATCAGAATGGCAGAAATCAGCTGTGCCACGCTGACAAAACCGGCAAACTTGTTCAGAAGCTTCAGTGTTCCGGGAAAATGCAGGAAGGAAGAGTCGTTTCTCGTGGAATCCAGGACCAGCTCGACACCGCAGAACAGTACCAGAAAAACGCGGAAGACGTGCCCGCCTCTGCGGCAGGGTGCCTTCATCGGGCAGTTGTGGAGCCGGTAATAGCAGGAAATCAGAATGAAAGTGACTGCCAGCATCAGCAGAAATTCCACGAAGAACGTGGCAAAGCGCCAGTCATCTGCCGTGCCTGATCCCGGGATCTGTGCGCCGAAGGGCAGACGCATGAACTTCTGCTGAACAATGACGTACTTGCTGTGGCAGGTATTGTTGAACAGGGAACTGAGCCGAATCAGGGCAATGGCAAGGGCAAAACCCGGCGCCGCCGCATCCAGAATCCGGTCTCTGTGGCTCACCAGCCCCAGCAGATCCGTAACAAGAGCCGCCAGGAATACACCGGCCAGTGTCCCCTGCAGGCAGTAGCTTCCTCCGGAAAAGTCCGTCAGGGCTTTCACGAGGCTTCCGTACTGCTCCTCATGGCAGTACCAGTGCATGATCCGGCAGATCAGAACAGAAAATACAATGGCCAGCGGCAGGAAGAACAGCATTCCGGTGATACCGGAATTGTGGGCATTATACAGGGACAGTGCCAGCAGAAATCCTGCCGCAATTCCCAGCGCAATAATCAGCCCGCTCCAGTAGAGGACAATACCGGAGCCGGAAACTGCTATGGGATTGACATTCATTGAAAACCCTCCCCGGATGGAATTGCCGAAGCAAAATACATAATATCCGTGACGGTTCGCTCGGCATTGAAATCAATATAGTTGTACGGTTCTCCCCGGAATACAATCTCACTGGTCTGGCCGCCGTCCAGACAGTAGGCGTTGATGACGCCCTTTTCATAGAAATGGCCGGCAAATTCATTCACCGTCCACCGGGCAGCTTTTTCCGGGGAATGATTCAGAGACATGTAAAGATAATGGAGCCTTCCCAGCTGGCCGATGCCTGCCCGGGAATACCCCGTGTTGACCTCTCCCGCCGGATAACTGTCGCACCGGCACAGCTGGCCGTTTTCCACCAGCACAGGCCCGAAGGAAACGGAAAAAAGGATATTTCTGTCATCTATCATTTTTTCCAGTGCCTCCGGCGTCATCTCTTCTCCCCTGTGGAAGAAAATGAATTCTCCGCCGTCATCCACCAGAAGCGTATCCACGCAGTTATACTTTCTGTAGCTGCCGAGATAAGCTTCTTCGTTCATGCGGAACAGCTGCCGCTGATAGACAACAATACCGAAGTCCCGAAATGCATAAAAATCCGCATTCATTGCCACAACCGCATTCACGGAGGCAGCAATGTTGGATGCAAAATCCTGCGCATCCGCGCTGAAGGTATCATTCACAAACTTTCTCCGGAACTGGGATGCATCTGCCACCTTGATTTCCGAGAACGAACAGGTGTTTCCGCCAATGACTTCCTTCCAGCAGACTGCCAGAATGGAATCATCCAGATAATACCGGATATCGGAATCGTAATAGAAGTCCGCATTCGGGTCAAAGCGGAATTCCTCCTCCGGTTCCAGAAGTCCGGAGCGTCGCGCGGCATCGATAATATTCATTACGGCCTCCGCATTTTCTACGGAGACGCTCCCGAAGGCGGACGGGTTCGGTTTCGGCGCTTCCGTCGCACTTTCCGGGATTTTATAGATCTTCCGAATCTGTGCCAGACCGCTCAGGGCCGTTGCCTTGGCATTGTACACATTCTGACTGATCCGTTCTGCCAATGCAGCGGACGTGCCCGCATCGGTTGCGATTTTCGCAGAAGTCCCCGGATGGACGGATACTGCCGTCCAGCGAAGCAGGATGAGAGATAAAAGGACCGTTCCGATTCCCATTGCGACACGGAAGATTCCCGGAAGGCCGCTCTTTTTCTGCTTCGGCCGGTAGATATACTTTTTCTCCTCCGGTTCTTTTTCCGGCTTTTTCTCTTCCCCGGCCGGAACAAAAAACACGTTGGATTCTCCGAAATCCGGAGCTTCCTCAAGAGAGGATTCTCCGGATTCGTTCAGAAACTCAGCAAGAATATCGTCAATATCGGAGCTGAAATCGTATTCCTCTTTCAAGCAGCGCCACCCGTCAGTGCAGAAATCAGTTCCTTGTCTGCAGTAATCAGCCAGCGGCCGTCCGTATATTCCATAGAGATCGTCAGGTCCTTCGTCCGGTAATACTGGCTCTGGTTCTCCAGAACGGCACTGAGAGCCCGGAGATAAACCTCATCTGTGATCTCTTCCCGGTACCCGTTGCCTTCATCGAACACTTCGGAAATCGGGCGGCTCTGCACAATTTCATTCAGAAGCCCCTCCACCCGGGCAGCCGCATCTTTCTCGATGCCCTCCAGATGCAGGCATCGCATGGTGATGTCCTGGGAAGCATTGAGCTTCTCCCGGCGGCAGTCGCCCTTCAGAGAATAGGCCCAGCTGTTTTTGACGGCAGCATAGACAAGCCTGCCTTCTTCCGAGACCGGCTCCTGTTCCAGCCCCAGGCTGGAATAGTTGCTCAGGCAGCTGTAGGCGGTTTCATAGTCCCCGGCCATAATGCTGTCAAAGAACTTATGCACCGTATCCTGCGGATTTCCTTCCGGTTTTGCTACCAGCGTTCCCACGTTGACCGCATACACGCACAGAATCATGGCTGCGCCCGCCAGAATGACGGCAGGAATCGCCCAGATTCCCCGGATTCTGCCTCCCTTGTTGCGCCGGAAAATAAACACGGCGGCAAACAGCATCAGAGACAGAATTGCGAGGCATAATACTGTTGAAAAAACTGTCATGTGTGACTCCTTCCCGGATTCGGTTCCCGTCGGCGCTTTTGCCGTAGTCTGCGGTGCCTGATACCAGTCGCTGAGCGTTCTCGTATCCAGCTCTGCTTTGGCCTGCTCCTGAGCCTGCTGTTCCATCATCTCATGCTCTGCAGCCCGGAATTCCGTGTAATCCAGCATGAGCGTGGAGAACTCGCCGATGACATCATAGGCCTTGTTGACATCCTTCGTCAGCATCACGACGATGCAGGGCTGGGAGGCATAAATAATACCGCAGTCATTCAGGTAAAGATGCTGCCCGTATTCATCCGTTTCTTCCACGAATCCGTACTTCTGGGCAATCGGCACCCGACGCTCCCACATTTTGAAGTATTCATAGGGGTGGGCAATCAGCATGCACTCCAGAATTCCCGGAAATCGCTCCGGCTCCGCGTAAAGCATCCGCAGCGCATAATCGAACATGCCCGCAGTATACCAGTTGTTGATGTGATTGACGTATTCCCCCAGGTCGTCCTTCGGGTCCTTCCCGAGATAAGGCACCTGCCGGTCGCGCATTTCGGTATAACCGCCGAGATACTGTTCCAGCGTCATGGCGGCTCCGTTGTCGGAATGGGTAATGGACCGCCACTGGTACCAGCTGTAGGGCATGCCGAAGATGTCCGTATCCATGTCCATCTCCCCGGCAGATACCCGATCGGCATAAATCATGTTCAAGGGGATCTTGAAGAGACTGGCGGAGATGAAATACTGATCCGGATTCAGAGAATGGCTCTCTCCGGTCACGGTATTGTAATAGGTTACCGCGATGTTTTCTCTGTTTACGTCATATTTTTCCAGCAGCAGATTCAGCACATCATCCCAGGACATTTCTGCCGTAACCTGCAGCCCCGGCTCCGGAGGAACCGCCTCACCGTACTGGTTATAGTGATAGACAATGGCATCGTTTTCTTCTGCGATTTCCACCAGCGTCTTCCCGGCATCCGCTTCGACAACCTGCCAGGCTCTCTCCAGTGCGGCATCCACGCCCAGGGCCGGAACCGACTCATCGATTTCTCCCTGAACCATGGCATAGGCTGCGCCTCCCGCCGAAAGCAGAAGAACAGACATTATCAGAATGGAAAGGATTCTTTTTGTTTTCATAGGCCAAATTATAGCATGATTTCTTCCAGTTTGCCATCCTTCATCAGGCTGATTCGGGAGACTTCGGAAGGTCGGAAAAGAATTGCCGTCGTAGGGGCATAGAACTGCAGCAAGGCCCGGGGGATCTCCCCTTCGCAGACCACCGTCTGCTCGCCGAATTCCTCGCCCAGCAGGGCAATCAGGCCATAGCAGACCTTCGTCGGGTATTTGTCGGCCAGGATCCGGATAAACCGGTTCTGCGTATTTCTGGCATTGATCCACTTCTCGTCCTGCGTGTATCTTGCCAGGTCTGCATAGAGGACCGCCACCCGGCTGTTAAAGCTGGGTTCTTCGATATCGTAGACCTCGGCAGGATTCAGCATCTCGTGAAAATGTTCCAGAATAAACTCTGCCCCGCTGATAGCCTTTTCCAGATATTCCGGGTTGTATGTCTCCCGATAGAGCTCCAGAAAATCCCAGGGCATTCCGAAATCTGCCCTGTTTTCCGAACGGGCTTCCAGAAAACTGACGATTTCCGCGCCTCTTCCCGTCGCCCGGTACCACTCCCTGTAGGCCGCCAGCAGCATCGGCGATTCCGGCAGTGAGGACATGTCTTCCATGGTATTGTCAATCAGCCCTGACAGTTCCCTGTCCTGGGCCAGGCAGGCATAACGCATCAGGAAAACCAGAGTATGCGCCCCCTGAAAGCCTTCCGCCTCAATCTGATTTACGATTTCCTTCAGGCTGTTCATGTCAGTACTCCAGAATCGGGGCGGAACCGTCGTCCTGCGTTTTCGTGATGGAACGGATGACTGCCCGGTAGCTGTAATGTTCATTGACCTGAACGGTAACCTCATCCCCTGCCTTTTTCCCGAGAACGGCCTTCCCGAAGGGGGATTCCCGGCTTACCAGCCCCTTCATGGGATCCACGCGGACAGTAGTAACGACCTGGATGATCTGGGTCTCGTCATCCTCCGGAATGTAGATTTCCACCTTGTCAAAAAGGCCGACTTCGTCTTCTCCGGAATCTTCCTCAATGATTCTGGCGGTCTTAATCATTCCTTCCAGATAGCGCTGGCGGGAACGGTTGTGATTCTGCGCCTGCTTCGCCGCCTTGTATTCATAGTTCTCCGACAGGTCTCCGAAGGCACGGGTTCGCTTCACTTCTTCTATCACGGCAGGCCATTCTGCCCGCAGCTGATCCAGCTCCTCCTGCATCTTTCGGATATCCATTTTTGTCAGACTGTCATTCATTTCATGCCCTCCGGGGATTCAATGTTTCAATATTGTTAAATTATATAGTCTTGAGGCTTTGATTTCAATATGGTAATATCCTAATGAAAAGGAGATGACTCTTTTGTATTACAGCTACAATAATAACAACTATAATAACAGCGGCAGCGGGAACCATAACGGCAGCAGCGATTCGGGCGGTCCTTCCTGGTTCCTGATCATATTTCTGCTCGTCATCGGTGCCTGGCCGATTTCTCTGATTCTGACGGTGCTGAAGCTGAGCCGCCAGCCGAATACCGCCCGGCAGACGCCTCCTCCCCTGCATGAAGAGAAGCCGAAGGCCGCTCCGGCCAGCAAGGATTCCCTGTTCGATATCCTGAAGAAGAAGCTCGGTTCCCTCGGAGACGGGAAGCTGGGTCCTGTCATTCTGGAGGCTCTTGGTATTCTCGTCGCTTTCATAGGCATTGCCATCACTTCCGGTATTGCCTCTGAATTCGTTTTTTCTTTCGGCAACATTCTCGGATTCGTATACGGCCTGGCCACGCTGGCCGGCGGCTGTTTCCTGTTTGCCAACGGTTTCAATTCCATCCGTGCCCTGAAGCGCTTTGCGCAGTATGCCGCCATCATCGGCAGCAAGCAGGCCATGCGGATTTCCGATATTGCCTCCAAGACCGGTTATCCCGAAAAGCGTGTTCTTTCCGATCTGCAGAAGCTGATTGCCAGAGGATGCTTCGGCAAGACAGCCTATGTCAACATGGAACTCGGCTACTTCTTCATGAGCAGCGAAGCGGACGAAGAACTGATGAATCTGCGGGAAGCCGCCATGCGGAAAGCAAGAGAAGCTTCTCAGAAGACAAGTGCCAGTCAGGAGGCAGATGTCTATGAAACGACCCTCCGGCAGATTCGGGAACTGAATGATAAAATTGACAGTCCCGAGGTATCGCAGAAGATCGACCGGCTGGAGGAAATCACCCGGGAAATCTTCAAAGCCGTGCAGAAGGATCCTACCAAAGTGGCAAAAATTGACCGGTTCATGAGCTATTACCTCCCCTCTACGCTGAAGATTCTGGACTCCTATGAACGTCTGGAGGAGACGAACATCAACGGTGAAAATGTTTCCAAGGGTATGAAGTCCATTGAAGACACAATGGACAGCATTGTCAGCGGATTCGAGAAGCAGCTGGACAAGCTGTATAAAACGGATACGCTGGATATTGAAACCGATCTGGACGTAATGCAGCAGCTCATGGCTCAGGAAAGCAGAGGCAGTGATTTTGCGTCGTCCGCCTCCGCTGCCGCCGTCCAGAAAAAGTAAACTCTATTTCCTTTCTGCAGCCTCTGCCGCCGGATTCGGCCAGAGGCTGTTTTTTTGCTTCCAGGGCAAAGCTCTGCCGAGCTGCCGTAAAAACGCAACAAGAAAAGGCATATCAGCGGCCCGTTTCGGTGCTTTTTTTATGCACTTTGACGTTGGTTAAATTGTTGACAATATCCGGCGGCGATACTAAAATTATAGGCAGAATACACAAATTTTAAGTAAGAGGTGAATATCATGTCAGCAATTGATCTGAGCAAATACGGTATTTTGGATACGCAGGAGATCATTTACAACCCTTCCTACGAGCAGCTTTTCAAAGACGAGACGGATCCCGCCCTTGAGGGCTTTGACAAGGGCCAGCTTACGGAGCTCGACGCTGTCAATGTCATGACCGGCATTTATACCGGCCGTTCCCCCAAGGACAAGTTCATTGTCATGGATGAAAACTCCAAGGACACCGTCTGGTGGACTTCGGATGAATACAAAAATGACAATCATCCCGCTTCCGAAGAGACCTGGAAGGCCGTCAAGGACATTGCCGTCCGGCAGCTCTCCGGCAAGAAGCTCTATGTTGTCGATGCGTTCTGGGGCGCCAACAAGGACACCCGCATGGCTATCCGCTTCATCATGGAAGTTGCCTGGCAGGCACACTTCGTCCGCAACATGTTCATCAAGCCCACGGAAGAAGAGCTGGCCGACTTTGAGCCGAACTTCGTGGTTTACACTGCTTCCAAGGCCAAGGTTGAAAATTACAAGGAGCTTGGCCTGAATTCCGAGACCGCCGTTGTCTTCAACATCACTTCCCGTGAGCAGGTCATTCTCAACACCTGGTACGGCGGCGAAATGAAGAAGGGCATGTTCTCCATGATGAACTACTACCTGCCTCTGCAGGGGATTGCCGCCATGCACTGCTCCGCCAATACCGATATGAACGGTGAGAACACCGCCATCTTCTTCGGTCTTTCCGGCACCGGCAAGACTACCCTTTCTACCGACCCGAAGCGTCTCCTCATCGGCGATGACGAACACGGCTGGGATGATCAGGGTGTCTTCAACTTCGAAGGCGGCTGCTATGCAAAGGTCATCAACCTTGACAAGGAAAGCGAGCCCGACATCTACAACGCAATCCGCAGGAACGCGCTGCTCGAGAACGTAACTGTTGACGCTGAAGGCAAGATCGACTTCGCTGACAAGTCCGTTACCGAGAACACCCGTGTATCCTACCCCATCAACCACATTGATAAGATCGTGCGCCCCGTATCCGCCGGC
>JAZLHH010000064.1:0-3294 GCA_045616745.1 Candidatus Limivicinus sp.
GTCTGGGATTTGAGGGGGCGCTTATGTACATCACCGGCATGCAGAACATCCGCGACGTACTGCCCTTCCCCAGAACACCCGCCAACTGCGAACTTTAAGTAAAGCTGCGCGGGCGGTACCCTGCGCGGTGAGTGTTTGCACCTTCGGGAGCAGCAAGCTGCTACTCGGTGCAAAGCACTCACGTCTACGCTCCGCTCCGGTCGGCGCATAACAGGCGTCCCCCGGACGCCTTGCGCCGCAATCCACCCGCGCCGGCGGATACCTACAGTACATGCCGGCGTATGTTAATGAGAGGTAACGATGAAGTTTGTACACATGAGTGACATCCGTCTGGGGCTGCACAGCGAAAGCGGACGCCGCTGGGGGAAAGAAAGAATCATAGAAGTAAAGAGTACCTTCGAAAAGGCGCTTGGCAGCGCGGAAGCTCAGGGCGCCAGCCTGGTGCTGATCTCCGGCGGTCTGTTCGGCCACCGTCCCATCACCACGGAACTGAGTGAAGCAAACGCCATTTTCTCCGCGCATCCCGGACTTACCTTCGTCATTATCGGCGGGGTGGCCGATCCGGTCAGAAAGACCAGTCCCGTGCGGTCCTTCCGCTGGGCGGAAAACGTGCACTTTGTCCTTTCTGAAGAACCGGTAAAGATCCATCTGCCCAACCTTCATGCAGAGGTGTACGCGGTCTCCGTGGGAGAAAATATCTTTCCTGCAGCAGAGCTCCTGGCATTTTATGAAAACGATGCGGAAAAACAGGAAGATACGGCCCTGGCACTTCTGTGTGAGCCTGATGCAAAAAAAGCAGCGGTACTTTCCGGTTCCGGTTTTTCCTATGTGGCTCTCGGCGGCAGCAGGGCGAAAGCTGTGATCGAAAAGGACAAGGTGTTTTACGCAGGTGGCCTGGAGGCGGAAAATATGACGGACACAGGAGATCACGGCTACATTCTGGGAGAGATCCAGGATGCCACGGGAGCGCTCCTTCGCACCGGGTTCGTGCCGTTTGCATCTGTGGCCTATGTTCCTTTAAAGATAAAGGTGGATCCCTCCATCGATGCTTCCCGTCTGGAAGAACTGACAGCGGAAGAGATCGAAAAACGGGGAACGGCGAACATCTACCGTATCCACATCGTGGGTTCCCGAAAACCGGGATCGGACTTTTTTATGCCGAAGATCCGTGAAAAATACCGCGTTCAGGAGGTGCTGGATGAATCCGAGCCGGTGTACGATTTTGACCGGCTGTACGAGACACATACCCAGGATATGATAGGTTACTATATTTCACAGCTTACCAGGGGAGGCGGCGAGATGTCGTCTCTGGACAGAAAAGCGATGTTTTACGGCATTGATGCGCTGATCAAGACGGCAGATAAACCTGTACCGGAGGCAAACGAGTGAAAATACAGAATATCCACATTGACGGATTCGGGAAATTCGAAAACAAAGACATCGATTTTTCGGACGGCATCAACATCATTTACGGCGCTAACGAGGCCGGCAAGACCACCATACATAGTTTTCTGGAGGCCATGCTGTACGGTACGGAAAAGAAGGGCCGCGGCTTTGCGAGGTCCATGCAGGATGCCATGCGCCCCTGGAAGGAAAATGTTCCTTATGGCGGGACTATGTGCATCAGTCACAGAGGGGGTCGGTATCTTATCCGCCGGGATTTTCATAAGCCCGATAGTGCACCGGAGATCACCGATCTTTCTACCGGAGAAAAGATAAAGGAACCGGAGAAATTTCTTTTTGAAGCACTGGGCGGCGTGACGAGAGGCGCTTTCAAGAGTTCTGTCAGTATCGACCAGTTATCTTCCCGTACAGGAACGGCTCTGGTAAACGAGCTGAAGGGCTACGTAGACAATATCGGTTCCACGGGAGCCCCCGATCTGAACGCTCAGAAGGCGGTGGAACTTCTGAAAAAGCGCAGGACAGAAATGAAGGAACAGATCGAGGAAGACGCTTCGAAAAACTATGCGGCATCCCTGTCCCGCATTAAGACGATCGAAAAAGAGATCGATGTTCCTGAAAATGAAAACTGCATCAATCAGTATGAAGCGGTAAAAGAAAAGCTCCATGCCGAGATCGAGGGAAAGGAAAAGGATTTCCTCAGTGCTGTGGACAGAGTTGCCGCGGAAACGGGGATTCTCAAAGGAAACGGCATCGAAAGCAGAAAAGACGTAGAACAGTGGGACCTGGCGGCAAAGCAGCTTTGTGACAGATATGCTTCCGCTTTTGCACAGAAGAAATCCCCGTGGAGAGCGGTGGGCATGATCTTGTGCGTGCTGGCCATGGCGGCCGCCGTTTACGGATATCTGACGGGATCGTTTCCCCTGACAGTCTATGCCTATGCGGGGATCTTTGCGGCAGCGCTCATCGTGCTGATCCTTCTGGTGGTCAGGTCCGTAAAAGTATCGCGCAGTTACAGAGAGGCGGAAAGCGAGCTGTCCGAGCTCTTAAAACAGCGCATCGGAGAGGAAGAGATCAGCCGGGGCACCATCGATCGGCTGTTTATGGCCAATCACAGTCTGGACGGAGTGCTTGCCGACCGTGAAAAGGACCGTTCTCTGAAAGACGATCTGGAAGCGGATCTGGCCGAACTCAGAAGAAAGCATCTGAAAGCGCAGGAAAGCGTGGACGAGCAGCAGAAGATCCGCTTTACTGTGGAAGAGAAACTTTCGGAACAGAACGGACTGAGAGACCGGGCGGAGCGTCTCAGACTTGCTGTGGCGGAAAACAACCGGCTGAAGGAGGAGATCGATGCCATTGACATCGCCATCGACACCATCCGTGATCTGAGCGATTCCATTCGGGGGCGTCTGGGAACGTATCTGAATAAAGAAGCTTCCCGGGCTCTGCGGGAAGTGACCAACGGAAAATATCGCAGTATGGATGTGGGAAGCGGCAGCGACGTATTTTTGTCTACGAAGGACGGCATGGTAAGTGTCAATGATGTTTCGGCGGGTACTCTGGACCAGGTGTATCTGGCAGTCCGTCTGGCAGCAGCCAGATTTATCATGGGCGGCGGCGACAGGCTCCCCATCATTTTCGATGATAGTTTTGCCCTTTACGATGACGACCGGCTGAGGGAAGCCATCCGTTTTGTGGCGGGGGATTATGCCGGGCAGTCGCTGATCTTTACCTGTCATCACCGGGAAGAAAATGCGATTTCTGACGTCGATCATCAGCTGATCGAATTGTGAACCGGATTTCCATAGCAATGTCATTAACTTAAGAACTCACATATGTAGTGAGAAATAAACCATGTAAAACACTTGAAATAAACCAATAAATGCTATATAC
>JAZLHH010000065.1:0-22914 GCA_045616745.1 Candidatus Limivicinus sp.
CTGGCGGGCGGCGTGTTCCTTGTTTTCATCTCCGTGTTCCTCACCTATATCGCCGGTCTGATTCCTTCCGGCCTTGCTGCCAAGAAGGATCCCGTCGAAGCCCTGAGAACGGAATAATATAAACAGAGGTACCAGTTATGACTAAAAACATTATCGGAATCGAAGGCATGATGTGCCCGCACTGCGAGGCACACATGACAGAGGCTATTAAAAAGGCATTCGGCGTATCGGATGCCAGCGCTTCCCATCAGGAGAAAAAGGCAGAGTTCATTGCGGAATCCGCTGTCAGCGAAGAATTTGCCCGTAAGACCGTAGCCGATGCCGGCTACACCTTTACCGGAATTAGTTACGAAGAAATATAATTATTAAGCCCTTGAAAGCTGCGTTTAAAAACGTAACTGCCAAGGGCTGTTTTCAAACTTCGTTACCGGTGGATTTGATTTGGAAATGGATAGACTATCATTTTTAAATAAGACATTTTTCGCCCTGTTTTTGCCACTTGTGCTGCAAAACATTATTACGACCGGCGTAAATCTGGCAGATAATGTCATGCTCGGAATATACAGCGAGAGTGCGCTTATGGGAGTCACCGCTGTCAACAACATTCAGTTTATATTTCAGCAGATTATTCTTTCACTTGGAGACGGCGTTGTGATTTTTGCCAGCAGGCTCTGGAGTGAAAAAAAGTACGATGAAATAAGAGCTTTTGCATTTATCGGCACGGCAACGGCTGTTTTGGTCTCATCTCTTATGTTTGTCCTGATGAGTATTTGGCCGGCTCAGATACTGAGTATTTTTTCTAATGACCGGGAACTGCAGCAATGCGGAATGGAATACCTGAGAACCGTCAATTATTCATACCTGCTGTTTGGTCTGACGCAGCTTCTGCTGGCTATGATGAGAAGTACGGGAACGGTCAAGATTGCGTTTCGCCTTTCCTTGCTGAGTCTAGTATTAAACTGTTTAATAAACTATCTGCTGGTATTCGGAAACTGCGGAATGCCTGAACTGGGTGTAACCGGCGCAGCCATAGGCACTCTGATTTCCAGAGCCGTTGAATGTGCTGTGGCCGTCCTCTATGTCTTCAGACTGCAGATGGTTCTTCCCGGCAGAGCCAGAAGCGAACTGGTTTTAAACAGAGAAAGGATTTCCTGTTATTATAAGAAGACGGTCCCGATTACTATTATTTCATCCCTTTGGGGAGCAAATTTGGCCGTTCAGTCCATAATATTGGGTCAGTTGAGCACGGCCGCATTTGCTGCAAACAGTGCGGTGTCTGTGGTATATCAGCTTGTAAAGTCGGCAGCGGTGGGATCCGGTTCTGCTGCGGCCGTGATGATAGGCATGTCAATCGGAAAGGGAAGTATACCGGAAGTAAAGAATTGCTCTCTGTTTCTGCAAAAAAGATTCTGTCAGATTGGTATTATTTCCGGCATAACCTTATTCTTGCTGAGATTTCCGATTCTTAAAATATATCAGCTGACACCGGAAGCATTATTTCTGGCGAATCATTTTTTGATTATTCTGAGCGTTACCTGCGCCACCATGAATTATCAAATGCCGACCAACAGCGGAATAATCAAAGGAGCCGGAGATGTCAGATATGCTGTGAAACTGGATTTAATCAGTATCTGGTGTATTGTACTGCCGATATCCTATCTGGCGGCGTTTGTATTTAAGGCACCCGCGGAGATTATAATTCTGCTGCTGAATTCAGACCAGATTTTCAAGGGAATTCCGGCCTATATCCGTACGCATAATGACAGATGGTATCAGCGAATAAAGAATTTGGGACAATAAAGAATCCAATGCAGTTCTCAAAATCTATTATATATCATTGATATTATATGTCGGGTGATGTATTATTTACATAGCAAAAAAATTAACAAAGAATAGGGAGTTTTCAATGGAGAAAAAAAGAATAGCTGAATTTAACACTTTAGCTGCCGAAATCCGTTTGCAGACGCTCCGGATTATCGGCTCTCTTGGTTACGGTCATGTCGGTGGATCTGTGGATCTAGCAGAACTGCTTGCCGTGCTTTACGGTGAAGTCATGCATTACGATCCATCAAATCCGAGAATGGATGACAGAGACTGGCTCGTTACCTCTAAGGGTCATGCGGGTCCTGCCGTTTATGCTGTTTTGGGTCTTAAGGGCTTCTTCCCCAAAGAAGACGCTTTTACACTCAACAGACCGCACACCAACTTCCCGAGCCACACGGACAGAAAGCTTACCCCCGGTATCGATCTGACTACAGGTTCTCTCGGGCAGGGAGTATCCACCGCTACCGGTGCAGCTCTCGGCAACAAAATAGATAAGAAAGATAATTATGTTTTCTGCATCATCGGTGACGGTGAGTCCGATGAAGGTCAGGTCTGGGAGGCATTCCATTTTGCATATGCCCATGAGCTGGATAACATTATCTATTTTATTGACAGAAACGGTTATCAGCTTGACGGTTCTACGGACGATATTTTAAAACACGGCGATCTGGCTAAGAAGGCCGAAGGTTTCGGATTACATACGCAGGTTGTTTGCGGACATGATGTGGAAGCCATTTATAATGCCATTGAAAACGCAAAGGCCACGAAGGGTGTTCCTTCCTGTATTGTTATGGATACCATAAAGGGCAAGGGTGCCATCTTTGCCGAGTCCACGCATGAACACTCGTCCCAGCCATCTGCAGAGAAATGGGCTGAAGCAATTGCTTTTGCTGAGAATTCGCTCGCAGAAATGCGCGCATTAGAACAGGCATAAGAGGGGAAAGAGAAATGGCAGTTAATTTTGTAGCTAAACATGAAAAGGACACACATGCCAGCAGAGATGGTTTCGCATTTACACTGTTGGCAATGATGGAGGAGGATCCTTCTGTCTGCTATATCGACTGTGACCTTATGGGTTGTATTAACACTAAGCAGCTTCGTACTAAATACCCCGACAGAGCTATTGAGGCCGGTATTGCAGAGGGCAATGCGGTCGGTATTGCGGCAGGTCTTGCAGCCACCGGCAAGAAAGTATATATGCATTCCTTCGGAACCTTTGCTTCTCGTCGCTGCTATGACCAGATTTATATGTCCGCGGCTTATGCCGGGCTTACGGTTCATGTGTTCGGCAGCGATGCGGGTGTCTGCGCGGCCTATAACGGCGGTACACATATGCCGTTCGAAGATGCCGGTATGTATCTTTCAATTCCCGAGTCCACGGTAATTGACGCCTGCGATTACGAACAGCTTGCTGCCGTTACCCGTGCATTGGCGGATGTTGAAGGCGTTTCCTATACCCGTTTTGTAAGAAAAGACGTAATGAAGATTTACGGCGAAGGCACTGAATTTAAAATCGGCAAGGGAATCGTACTTCATGAATCCGACAAAGATGCCGCGACCGTTTTCTGCTCCGGAATCATGGTTGACGAAGCACTCAAGGCATATGAACAGCTTCTTGAGGAAAACATTAAAATCAGAGTTGTTGACATGTTCACATGGAAGCCTCTTGATGAGGAATTGGTACTGAAGGCTGCCGCTGAAACAGGTGCCATTGTCTCTGTTGAAAATCATAATGTCACCTGCGGTCTCGGTTCTGCTATTTCCAAAGTGCTTTCCGAAAAGCTTCCCACTCCTCAGGAGTTTGTCGGTGTGCAGGACAGATTCGGCCAGGTCGGGCCACAGAGCTTCCTGATGGACGAGTACGGGCTCCGCGCATCGGAAATCATTTCCGCAGTCAAAAAAGTTATTGACAGAAAAACTCTTTAATTCAAAATTTAAATATTAAAGGAGATAACAAAATGGAAAAAATCAGAGTTGGTGTTGCTGGTTACGGCACCATCGGTCAGAGACTGGCTGACGGCGTTGCCCTACAGGACGATATGGAGCTTGTAGGTATTGCCGGACGTTCTCCCTCTTTAGCACTCAAAGCTTTGCGCGAAAACGATATGATTGGCGTCAACAATGTTGAATATAAACTCTTTTTAGTTGATGAAAAGTACAGATCCGATTTCGAAGATCTCGATATTCCTGTTGCCGGCAGCTTTGAGGAGCTTTGCACACAGGTTGATGTAATGCTTGACTCTTCTCCCGGAGGAACCGGCGCAGCCAACAAGGAAATCTACGAGCGTCTTGGCGTTAAAGCCATTTTCCAGGGCGGAGAGAAAAACTCTGTAGCGGACGTTTTCTTCCACGGTTATGCAAACTATGAACTTGGCCTTGGCAAGGACTACCTGAAGCTTACATCCTGCAACACCACCGGTCTTATCCGTGCTGTTGACTGCCTGGACAAAGCCTTCGGCATTGAAAAGGTTGCCATT
The DNA here is from genome assembly GCA_045616745.1 of Candidatus Limivicinus sp. Classification (GTDB taxonomy): domain Bacteria; phylum Bacillota; class Clostridia; order Oscillospirales; family Oscillospiraceae; genus Limivicinus. The sequence goes on from JAZLHH010000065.1 coordinate 4,302, forward strand.
ACGATTATCCGCAGAGTGGCTGACCCCGGTGATTACCACAGAGGACTTACCAATGCTCTCCAAATTGATAAGGCTCCGTCCCATCAGGCGGTTGACCTTATGACTATAATGCCTCATATAGAGGCCACCGGCATTCTCGTTCACACTCCGGTTACTCACGGTCACATCATCACGGTTCTCGCCACTCCGAAAGATGGCGGAAAAATCACCAAAGAGCAGGCACTGGAAGCATTCCAGAAGCATCCGCGTATTCGCGTAGTTTCCATTGCCGAAGGCTTTAAAGGCAATGCCAGCATGTTTAAATATGCCCGCGATCTCGGTAACCGCCGTGGTGATATGTACGAAATCGGTCTCTGGGAAGACAGCATTGTGGAATCCGGAAATGATATCATGTTTGCTATCCATATTCCTCAGGAGAGTGTCACTATTCCCGAAACCATAGACGGTATCCGTGCTGTTATGGAATTGCAGCCGACCAGCGCTGAAGCAACAGCTGCAACAAACCGTAATCTTAATATCGGAAAGTTCAAGAATATTAAATAAGACAGATTCTATATTCTGGAAACTTGCGGCTTGTTTTTATGAGCGTAAAAATTGAAGAGGTCGAAGACTATTCGGCCTCTTTGCTTAAATTTGAAAGGATTTGTTTGTATGCGTTTCGGAATAAATACTCTGGATGATTTTAATCTTGAAGGCAAAACTGTTCTTTGCAGAATAGACATTAATCAGCCTGTCGATCATGACACCGGTAAATTAAAAAGCACAGCCCGCATTAAAGCGTGCGCTCTCACGGTCAAAGAGCTTTCGGACAGAGGCGCCAAAGTTGTGCTTATGGCCCATCAGGGCAGTGATATTGAATATAAGAATTTTTATACAACAAAACCTCATGCGGAAGTTCTTTCCGGATTTGTCGGAAAGAATGTCATGTGGGTGGAAGATGTCTGCGGACCTACGGCCCGGGAAGCAATCGGCAAACTTCAAAACGGAGACATACTTCTTCTGGATAACGTACGTTTCATGTCCGAGGAACAGACTCTCTTTGAGCAGAAACTGAAGCTCACACACGAACAGCAGGCCAAGACACAGGTGGTTGTAAAACTGACTCCTCTTGGTGATCTTTATGTATGTGATGCTTTTGCCGCTGCGCATCGCGATCAGCCTACGCTCTGCGGTTTTGAGCAGGTGTTGCCTTGCGCCATGGGGCGACTGTTTGAGAAGGAATACTGTGTTATTTCCGGAATTATGGAACAGCCCGATCGCCCCTGCGTATTTGTTCTCGGCGGTGCGAAAATCTCGGATGCCTTTATGATGATGGATACGGTTCTCTCATCTTGTACGGCTGATCGGATTCTGGCAGGCGGTCTTGCGGGCAACATAATGCTTGCAGCTAAGGGCGAAAACATCGGCAAAGGCAGTCTTGACTACATTTATAAATCCAATTACGGTGAGTTCATTGAAAAGGGAAAAGAGCTTCTCGAAAAATACGGTGAGAAGATTGTCCTGCCAACGGACTTAGCCTATCTTGGCGACGGTGTTCGCGCAGAGGCAAAGCTTGGGAATGTTCCTGAAGAAATCACGGCCCTGGACATCGGTTCTGAAACGGCCGAAGCTTATGCGGATATTATCAAAAACGCGAAAACGGTATTTGTCAACGGTCCTATGGGCGTATTTGAGCAGTCCGAAACCGAACTCGGGACCAAAGCTGTTTGGGATGCGTTGGGCGAAACGGAAGCCTATACGGTTCTTGGCGGCGGTGACAGCATCACGGCTACCACAAAATACAATAAGACCGACTCAATTGACTATATCTGCACCGGTGGAGGTGCACTGATTCGCTTTCTTACCGGTGAGGAACTTCCGGTTGTTAAAGCTCTTCGTTTTGGTACCGCTAGATTCGGATGTGATAAGGAATGAAAATCGAATTCGGATACGGTGACGGAGTTCAGGTCGCTGAAATACCGGATAAAAATCTTATGGACGTACTTATGTCCAATCCTGTAGACCATGAACGCCATGGTACTGAGGCGGTGGAGTTTGCTTTGGAGAATCCTATCGCTCTGCCAAAGCTCACCGACTGTGTGAAGCCGGGACAAAAGATTTGCATTATTGCCAGCGACATTTCCAGACCAGTTCCCACATGGGAGATAATTCCCTCCATAGTCAGCCGTCTAAACTGTGCAGGTATTCCCGATGATGATATCTGTGTTGTATTTGGGCTTGGATCTCATCGTCATCAGACAGATGAAGAGAAAAGAAAACTGGCAGGGGAAGAGATTTATGACAGAATCCGCTGCATAGACAGCGATCCGGAGGACTGTGTTCACCTCGGTACTACTGCGGCGGGTACTCCCGTTGATATTACCAGAGAGGTGGCTGAGGCGGATTTCCGTATAGCTACGGGAAACATTGAGTTTCATTATTTTGCCGGATATTCGGGCGGTGCCAAAGCAATCATGCCCGGGGTTTCTACCCCCGGCGCCATTCAGGTCAATCATCGCATGATGGTATCCGATGATGCTTGTGCCGGTAAATTGGATGGTAATCCTATTCGTGAGGACATCGAGGAGGCCGGAAAGATATGCGGCCTGGATTATATTGTCAATGTGGTATTGGACGAGCACAGGCATATCGTCTATGCCGTAGCCGGTGACAGCGTAAAGGCTCATCGCGAAGGCTGCCGATATCTTGACTCAATGTATCGAAAGACAATCCCGCAGCGTGCTGATATTGTAATTGTAAGTCAGGGAGGTGCCCCTAAGGATTTAAACCTTTATCAGACACAGAAAGCCCTGGATAACGCCAAGCATGCCGTGAAAGATGGCGGTACTCTGATTGTAGTGGGCGAGTGCCGAGAAGGGATGGGAAGCCTTAAGTTTGAACAATGGTTCAAAGAGGCTGAGAGTTCTCACGACCTTGCGCAAAGAATCGGAAAGGATTTTCAGCTCGGCGGTCACAAGGCTGCGGCTATAGCCTTGGTATTAGAGCATGCTGCGATTGAGCTTGTATCCTCTATGGAGGATGATTTTGTGCGCAGTCTGTTTATGACGCCGAGGCATTCGGTTCAGGAGGCTTTGGACCTTGCACTTGAGCGTTACGGAGAAAATGCCACCGTTCTGGCTATGCCTTTCGGAGGTGCTACGCTTCCTTCGGCAGAGATTAATTGAAAGGGGATATAAAAATGACATTAACATATGATCAGGAAGTTGAACTTGTCACTAAATTATTGACAGCTTCCGGAATGAGTGAAGAAGATGCAGGCATTGCTGCAAGAGTTACCACACATTCCGATTTTACCGGTGTTTACTCTCATGGCCTTTCAAGGCTTACCCGTTATCTTAAACAGTTTGACTGCGGTGCCCTGAATCCGAAGCCCGATATTAAAATCGTTTCTGAAGAGGGTTCCACCGTTGTTTTTGACTGTGATAACGGACTGGGAACCGTCAATGTCAACAAAGCTTATGATACCATTCTTCCTAAGGCAAGAGAAAACGGTATTGCCATCGCGGTTGGCAGACACAGCTCCAATATCGGTTGTGCTGCCTATTACGGCTGGCGTGCCGTAAAAGACGGTGTCATTGCTTTGATTACATGCAACACCTACGCTTTTTCCTCACCCTTTGGTGGTGCAGACAGAATGATAGGCACCAATCCTATCTCATTTGCCGTACCTACAAATGAGCAGTATCCGGTTGTTCTTGATATTTCAACTACGAATGTGGCTATGGGCAAGATTCAGGCTGCGGAGCGCGAAGGGCAGGCTATACCGCTCGGTTGGGCTAACGATTACGACGGGAAGCCAACCACCGATCCGTCCAAAGCCTTCTCTCTGCTTCCCATAGCGGGACATAAGGGATACGGTCTTGCCGTTATGGTTGACGTGCTCAGCACTTTGCTTTCCAAGGCGGCGGCAGGTTCCGATATCGGCCTGTTCTCCAAGCTTCAACCGGAGAATACTGGTTTTTGTGTTATTCTGATCGACCCTGCAAAGTTTATGCCCATTGAGGAATTCAGAAACAATGCGGACTATTATATTCGCATGATGAAGGGCAGCCGCAAGGCAGAAGGCGTTGAAGAAATCTTTATGCCCGGTGAGATTGAGCAGAAGAAGTATGAGCAGCTTATGAAAACCGGAATTTCCTTCAGCGAAAATCTGGAGCAGGAACTGAGATCTCTCGGTGAAAAAATCGGGGTTAAGTTTTAATTAACTTTAAAATAAAATAACAATAAAAATTCAAGGAGAAAGTTGAAAAATGTTTAACAGTTCAAAAGTCAACCTCGGTATTGCACCTATCGGCTGGTGTAACGATGACATGCCGGACCTGGGTGCTGAAAACACCTACAAGCAGACAATCAGCGAGATGGCTCTTGCCGGCTTCACAGGTTGTGAAATCGGCAACAAATATCCAAAAGATGCTGCAGAGCTTAAGCACGCTCTTGATGTTCGCGGGATGCGTATCGCAAGCAAATGGTTCTCATCTTTCATTCTTACGCAGCCTATCGAGCAGGTAGAGAAAGACTTTATAGCAGAACTGGACTATCTTGCGACTTTGGGTGCTAACCGCATTAACGTCAGCGAGCAGAGCTACTCTATTCAAGGAAAGATCGATACTCCGATCATTACCGGCGGTCATAAATATGTTATGAACGATGAAGAGTGGGACAGATTCTGCAAGGGTTTGAATCATTTGGGGAAAATCGCTTCGAAGCGCGGTTTTAAGCTCTGCTTCCATCATCACATGGGCACGGTTGTTCAGACGGCTGATGAAACCGACCGCATGATGGCCAATACCGATCCCGGATATGTCTTCCTCTGCTACGACACCGGCCATTTCACCTTTGCCGGCGAAGATCCTCTCGCTATGCTGAAAAAATATGGTGACCGTATCGGCCATGTGCATCTCAAGGATATGAGACTGCCTGTTGTTCAGAAAGTAAGAGAAGAGAACTGGAGTTTCTTAGATGCTGTCCGTGCCGGTGCATTCACTGTTCCCGGCGATGGCAATGTTGAATTTGATCCTATTTTTGCAGTTCTATCCGAAAACAATTACGAAGGCTGGCTGCTTGTTGAAGCAGAGCAGGATCCCGCAAAGGCAGAGCCCTTTGAGTATGCTGTCAAAGCTCGCAACTATATTCGTGAGCACACGGGTCTTTGAGGAAAAGTAATGTATATTCAGAAGGATCTTGTAAGAGGATATAATTCTTATATAGATGCCGAGCTTGATGATCATGGCACGCAACTGGATGTAGGAATGCTGGTCCTGGAGGAAGGCGACATCTTTGAAATATTCGAGCAGGAAAAAGAGTGCGCGGTTTTGCTCTTTGAAGGCAGTATTACATTTGAATACGCCGGAAAGACCGTTACAGCGAACAGACCGGACTGCTTTAATTATGAAGCCTTCTGCCTGCTGGCACCCCGCAGAACAGCCATTAAACTTACAGCATCATCTCATTCGGAAATCTATATTCAAAAAACAGTCTGCGAAAATGACTATGAACCTGTCATGTATACACCCGAGAACGTTCAGGTGCAGCATGCCGGCAATAAGGGCGAACTTAAGGGATGCATGAGAAGAGAAATTAAGACTTTCTTTGATTATGAGAATGCCCCGTTTTCCAATATGGTTTTGGGTGAAGTTTTGAACTTCCCGGGAAAGTGGTCCTCTTATCCTCCGCATCATCATCCTCAACCGGAGGTCTATTTCTATCGCTTTGATTATCCGCAGGGATTCGGAGCCGGATTTGCCAACGGTGAGATACATAAGACCGGGCACAACGGCATGATGGTAATCAATGAAGGCTTCCACAGCCAGTGTGCCGCTCCGGGTTATGCGATGTGTTATTCCTGGGGAATCAGACATCTCATCGACAATCCTTGGGAGAAGACCAGAATAGACGACAAGGAACACAGTTGGCTCTGGGAAGCAAATGCTAACGACGGAATCTTTTCGGGCGAATAACAGGAAGGAGAATATATATATGAAAACAGTAAGACTGACTATGGCTCAGGCACTTATCCGTTTTTTGGAGAACCAGTATATTTCTTATGACGGGAAAGAACATCCCTTTGTCGAAGGCGTACTGATGCTTCCGGGACACGGCTGTGTTCTCGGAATCGGCCAGGCCATTTCACAGGAAGCGCACAATCTTAAGGTATATCAGGGCAAGAACGAGCAGGGAATGGCTCATGTTGCAATGGGTTTTGCCAAGCAGATGAAGAGAAAGAAAATTATGGCCTGCGTGTCCTCGATAGGACCCGGTGCGGCCAATATGATTACAGCCTGCGCCTGCGCTACGGCTAATAATATTCCAATCCTTGTACTGCCTGGCGATACTTATGCTTCCAGGCAGCCGGATCCGGTTTTGCAGCAGATTGAACAGACGAACAGTCTCTCTATCACCACCAACGATGCTTTTAAAGCCGTTTGCCGTTATTGGGACAGAGTGGTTCGTCCCGAGCAGCTTATGAGCGCAATGCTCAATGCCATGCGTACTCTTACAGACCCCGCGGACACGGGTGCTGTCTGCATTGCCATGCCGCAGGATGTTGAAGGGGAAGCTTATGACTATCCTGAAAGCTTCTTTGAAAAGAGAGTTCATCGCCTGCAGCGTCCTGCTGCCGACCCCGATGCTATCGCTGAAGCTGCAGAGATCATCAAGGCTGCAAAGAATCCTTTGCTTATCTGCGGCGGCGGTGTCCGTTATAGCGAGGCACATGAGGAATTTAAAGTTTTTGCAGAAGCCACAGGTATTCCCTTCGGCGAGACGCAGGCAGGTAAAGGCGCTGTCGTTTGGACCAATGAGTTGAATCTTGGCGGTATCGGTACTACAGGCTGCCTTGCAGCCAATACTATCGCAAGAGATGCGGATGTTATTATCGGAGTAGGCACACGCTATACCGACTTTACCACGGCTTCCAAATGGCTCTTCAAAGAAGATGCAAAGTTTGTAAACATTAATGTTTCGCCGTTTCAGGCTCTTAAGCTGGATGCCTGCCCAGTTATTGCCGACGCCAAACGGGCTCTACCCGCTCTTTTAGAGGCTCTTGACGGTTATCGCGCTCCCAACGGCGAAGCTGTTATAAAAGCCCGTGACGAGTGGGATGCCGAGTGGAATCGTCTTGCTGCCGTTGAGATAGGTGAGGGCTTCGCTCCCGAAGTGAAGGATGCCAATTCTGACAGCTACAAGCAGTTCATGAAAGACCTTGATGCTGACCTCACACAGACCAGAGTGCTTGCAGCCATCAACAACTTCGTAAAGGATGACGACTGTGTCATCGGTGCATCCGGATCCCTTCCCGGAGATATGCAGCGTATGTGGCGTGCCAAGGGGCTTGATACCTATAATATGGAATACGGATACAGCTGTATGGGCCACGAACTGGCCGGTGCTTTGGGAATAAAGCTGGCTATCGGAGACAGAGATGTATATTCAATGCTTGGAGACGGCAGCTTCAATATGCTTCACAGCGAATTCATCACAGCCGTTCAGGAACACAAGAAAATCATAGTTTGCCTGTTTGATAATGCAAGCTTCGGCTGCATAAACAACCTCCAGGTCGGTCACGGCAATAAGACACTCTGCACAGAACTCCGTTACAGAGGAGAAAGCGGAAGCCACGACGGAAGCTTCCTGAATATTGACTATGCGGCAATTGCTCGCGCATACGGCGGTGAAGGCTTCACGGTACACACTATGACCGAGCTGAACGATGCACTTGTTGCGGCGTCAAAGATTACGGACCGTCCGGTGCTCATAAATATTCCTGTTCTTCCGAAGTCTATGACGGAAGGGTATCTTTCCTGGTGGCGCTGCGGTGATGTTGAGGTTTCCGAGAGACACGAGCAGGCCGAAGTGTTCCGGAGCCATCTTGAGCACCTCAAGGATGCAAGACAGTATTAAAAATCTGTTTAAAAAAATACAGAAAAATACAGAATAATTATTATTTAAGGAGAACAAAAATGGAAAAAGTTCTTAAAGTCGGCATTATCGGTACCGGCGCAATCGGTAAAGAACATTGCAGACGCCTGATGGAGAATATTGCCGGCGTCACGGTGGTGGCAGTCAGCAATCGTACCGCTGCTTCAGCGGATGCTCTTGCGGAAAAGTACGGTATTCGCTCTTTCGGTTCGGACTGTGCCGGATTGATTGCAGACCCCGAAGTCGAAGCGGTTGTTATCACCTCCAGCGATGATACGCATCACGAATATGTCATGGAAACTCTTAAGTACGGAAAATGGTGCTTCTGCGAAAAACCTCTTTCCCAGAATGCAAAGCACTGCGAGGAAATTATCGCTCGTGAGCTTGAACTCGGCAAAAAGCTTGTTCAGGTCGGCTTTATGCGTCGCTATGACAAAGGTTATGCCGAAATGAAGCGCATCATCGACAGCGGCGAAATCGGCCGTCCTCTGCTCATCAAAGCCTGCCACAGAAACGTCTCGCAGGGTCCGGGATTCCAGACGGAAAACGGTATTACCAATGTTGCTATACATGAGTTGGACATCTGCCGCTGGCTGCTTGGCGATGAATATCAGGATGCCCAGGTTGTCAGAGTCCGGCAGAGTGCCAACAGTGATAAGGGCTATGACAATCCGCAGGTGGTTCTTCTCAGAACTAAGAACGGCTGCTTCATCGATGTAGAGGTGCAGGTTGCTGACGGTTACGGCTATGACATCCAGTGTGAGGTTGTATGTGAAAACGGTACTGTGAAACTTCCGGATCCTTATGCAGTTGTACGCCGCTCTCGCCCGGATGTCACTAAGAATCCCGGTGAAACCATGCCGATTCTGACCGATTGGAAAGAACGCTTCATAGATGCTTATGACATTGAGCTTGCAGACTGGGTAAAGTGTGTCAACGAAGAGAATCTGACCGGTCCTTCCGCATGGGACGGCTATGTCGCCTGCGTAGCGGGAGATGCCTGCAATGCTTCTCGCGGAACCGGACTGTTCCTGCCTGTTGAGACAATGGAAAAGCCGGAGTTATATAAATAATCAATATCATCCAGATTATACTTTTTCTTGACCTTTAAATTCATTTTGTGTATTATATCCTTAAGTTTGGTTGATGTGTTCTTATATTCCGGAATTATTTGTTCAATATATACAAATAGGTTCTTTCGATTTTGAACACATTGCCCAAAACAATCATTGTCCGAAAAAGGAGAAAAAATGAAAAAGCTTTTTGCACTTATCCTCGCACTTGTTATGCTTTTTGCTCTGGCCGCTTGCGGACAGACTGAAGCACCTGCTGCAGCTCCCGCAGCAGAAGCACCTGCTGCAGCTCCCGCAGCAGCAAGCGACGATATCGAAGTCGCTGTTGTACTTAAGACCCTTGCTTCCGAGTACTGGGGCTACGTAAAGACCGGCTGTGATGCAGCCGCGGCAGACCTTGGCATTAAGGTTACCGTTGTCGGCCCCGGCGCTGAGAGCGATATCGAAGGCCAGGTCGCCATGATCGAACAGCAGATTGGTGCCGGTTGCGATGCAATCGTATGTGCTCCGAACGATGCAGCAGCAGCTGCCGGTGCACTGCAGGCAGCTATCGACGCTAACATCCCTGTTCTCGCTGTTGACACCAATGTCGGCATCGAAGGCCAGACCAGCTTTGTCGGAACCTCCAACGTTGAAGCTGCAAAAGAAGGCGGCCTCTGGGCAGCCGAACAGCTCGGCGGAAGCGGCAATGCCGTTATCATCTACGGCCAGGAAGGCGACAATACTTCCAATATGCGTCGTGAAGGCTATGAAACCGCATGTGAAGAAGCCGGTCTCACCGTTCTTTCTTCTCTCTCCGGTCAGAACACCACCGATGGTGCCACAAAGACTATGGAAGACCTGATTTCCTCCTACGGTGAGGACATTGACGTTGTGTTCTGCCACAATGACGACACGGCAATCGGCGCTATGAACGCCTGCAAGTCCGCCGGTATCTCCGATATCCTTATTGTCGGCTTCGACGGCAATGCTTCCGCTGTTGACCTCATCCTTGCCGGTGAGCTCGTAAAGGCCACGGTTGCACAGCAGCCGTACCAGATGGGCTACCAGGTTGTTGAAGCAGCTGTTAAAGCCATCAAGGGCGAAGCTGTTGAAGAAGTCATCAATGCTCCTGTTCAGGTTGTCACCGCCGAAAATGGCAAGGCATACCTTGACAATCTCGCCGCTATGAGAGGCGAAGAGGCAGCTCCTGCTGCTACTGTTGCAGCCGGTGATGTTGAAATTGCAGTTGTCCTTAAGACCCTTGCTTCCGAGTACTGGGGCTACGTAAAGAACGGCTGTGACGCTGCAGCTGAAGAGCTCGGCATTAAGGTTACCGTTGTCGGCCCCGGCGCTGAGAGCGATATCGAAGGCCAGGTCGCTATGATTGAGCAGCAGATTGGTGCCGGTTGCGATGCAATCGTATGTGCTCCGAATGATGCAGCAGCAGCAACGGGTGCTCTCCAGGCAGCTATTGACTCTAACATCCCTGTTCTCGCTGTCGACACCAACGTTGGCATTGCAGGCCAGACTTGCTTTGTCGGTACTTCCAACGTTGAAGCTGCAAAAGAAGGCGGCCTGTGGGCAGCCGAGCAGCTCGGCGGAAGCGGCAATGCCGTTATCATCTACGGCCAGGAAGGCGACAATACTTCCAATATGCGCCGTGAAGGTTATCAGGCAGCTTGCGACGAAGCCGGTCTCACCGTTCTCGCATCTCTCTCTGGCCAGAACACCACCGATGGTGCCACAAAGACAATGGAAGACCTGATTTCCTCCTACGGTGAGGACATTGATGTTGTCTTCTGCCACAATGACGACACGGCAATCGGCGCTATGAACGCATGCAAGTCTGCCGGTCTCAACAACATCCTGATTGTCGGCTTCGACGGCAACAAGTCTGCTGTTGACCTCATCCTTGCCGGTGAGCTCGTAAAGGCCACGGTTGCACAGCAGCCGTACCAGATGGGCTACCAGGTCGTTAAGGCAGCATTTGACGCAATCCAGGGCAAGACCGTTGAAGAAGTCATCAACGCTCCTGTACTCGTTGTCTTTGCAGACAATGCCGAGGAATACCTCGCAAGCTTGGGCTGATTTACATTAGCAACTTCTCGTATTGAACGGGCAGCGGCAGTAAAAAATGCTGCTGCCCGTTTTCTGAATAAAAATCACATGCGTATAGGGACAGCTAGCGTAAGTAGAAAAAAGAGGTAATCACATTGAGTGAATATGTTGTAGAGCTGAAAAATATTACCAAACGTTTTCCCGGCGTTGTTGCACTGAAGCACATGTCCATAGGCATCAAGCCGGGCGAAATTCACGGCTTGATCGGAGAAAACGGTGCAGGTAAATCGACACTGATAAAAGTTCTCACAGGCGTTCACAGTCCAGAGGAAGGCGAGATATTCGTTGACGGTGAAAAGAAAGTTTTCAGAAATCCCGTCCAGTCCCGAGAAGCCGGTATAGCCTGCGTTTATCAGGAACTGAATATAGTTCAACAGCTTCCCGTTGTAGACAATGTGTTCATGGGACGCAGAGTCAAAAAGGGAATGTTCTTAGACTACCCGTACATGTATGAAAAGACGACCGAAGTGCTTGAAAGCCTCGGTCATCCGGAAATTAATCCCAAGTTGGAATGCGGTAAACTCGGAATCGGCCAACAGCAGATGGTTGAAATCGCCAAGGCGGTATCTGTGGATGCCAAGCTTATCATAATGGATGAGCCCACTTCTTCTCTCGGCAAGAAGGAAATCGATCAGCTGATGGAAACGGTTCGTGCTCTTTCCGCCAGAGGAATCGCCATCCTGTTTGTATCTCATAAACTCGAAGAGCTCTTTGAGCTCTGTGACCGCGTGACGGTTATGCGAGACGGTGAGCATATCTTAACCGAGGAAATGAGCAATATGACCGAGGAGAGGCTGATAACAGCTATGGTCGGTCGTACACTTGATAATATGTTCCCCAAGGAATTTGGCGAAAAAGGAGATGTCTGGCTCGAAGTCAAGAACCTGAACGAAGCGGGCGTTCTTCACGATGTAAGCTTCCAGGCCAGAGCCGGCCAGATTACAGGTTTTGCCGGTCTTGTCGGTGCCGGGCGTACCGAGACAATGCGTGCCATTTTCGGCGCTGACCCGATTGACTCCGGAGAGATTTACATCAAGGGGCAGAAGGTCACAATAAAGTCTCCGAAGCAGGCTATTAAGCATGGCATGGCATTCCTCACGGAAGACAGAAAAGGCCAGGGGCTTGTTCTCTCTCAGCCGGTCAAAACAAATACGATTCTTGCTAATATGAAGGGCTTCGCGAACGGGCCGCTTCTGAATGATAAAGTTATTGATAAAACTGCTGAAGATAATGTTGAGACGCTGAGAATCAAGACTCCCACCATTAATGAAGTCACAGCTCAGCTGTCCGGAGGAAACCAGCAGAAGGTCGTCATTGCCAAGTGGATTAACTGCGCTGCAGATATCTTTATTTTCGATGAACCCACGCGTGGCATTGACGTCGGTGCCAAGATTGAAGTTTATAATGTCATGAACGAATTCGTTAAGCAGGGGAAATGCGTTATCATGGTTTCCTCAGAGCTTCCGGAGATTCTTGCCATGAGTGACCATGTTGTCGTTATGCGTGGCGGACGAATCATGGCGGACTTCGACCGTGACAGTAAACACTTTAATTCCGAAGACATTATGAAAGCTGCTTGGGGAGGAGAATTAGATTAAATGAAAAAGAACTTTTTTAAGGATTTAATGCAGAAGATAGGAACTGTCCTTGCTCTGCTGATTCTTGTTGCAATATTCTGGATTGTACTGCCGGATAAATTCCCGCGTGTTACAAACATAATGAACATTCTGAAGCAGACATCCATCAACTGTCTGATCGGTGCCGGTATGCTTGTATGTCTGATTACCGCAGGTATTGACCTTTCGGTTGGCAGTAACTGCGTGCTCTGCACCTGCTTTATCGGTGTTCTTGTAAATGCCGGTATCACCAACACGCTTGTTTTGATTCTTGCCGGTGTAGGTATTTCTACATTCTGCGGTTTCATGAACGGAACGTTGCTTACCAGACTGGATTTGCCGCATCCGTTTGTCTCAACCTTAGGTATGAAAAACGTCTTGCTGGGCGTTGCTCTTGTTATTACCGGAAGTAAGTCCATCGGCTTCACCAACACCGGTGTTGATAAGCTTATGTGGATCGGAAGCGCATCCCTGTTTAAAGTAACCGATGCATCCGGAACCGTTACTTTCCCGGGAATCCCGTTCAGCTTCATTCTTGTTCTTCTGATGTATGTCCTGTTTGATATCTTCCTCCGCAAATCCGTCATAGGACGTCAGATTTACTGCTGCGGCGGCAACCCCGAAGCTGCCCGTCTTTCCGGTATTCCTTCCAAGAACGTTCTTACTTTCGCTTATACTCTTTCCGGCTTCATGGCAGGTCTTGCCGGCGTCGTCTGCGTCGGTCGTCTCGCATCTGCCAATGCGAATGCCGGTGCTACCTATGATACCGATGCCATTGCTGCCTGCATCATCGGCGGTGCATCCTTCAACGGAGGCAAAGGAACCATCTGGGGTACTCTGGTCGGTGCTCTTTTGATGGCAGTTATCAGAAACGGTCTGAACCTGCTCGGCGCATCCAACGATATCCAGTACATCGTAATCGGTGCAGTTATTATCCTTGCCGTTACCCTCGACGTATATCGTGGAAAGATGGAAGCCAAGGCCCGCAAGATGGCGGCACAGTAATTAAACAGATTAAAAGAATCCCACGGAATGAGAAGGACGGAAGTCCTGATTCATCCGTGGGATTTTTATTGATATTCTGCATGGAACAATTCGTTTTCGCCGATTGTAAACGTAAGCGCCTGGTGAGGAGATATGACCAAATCAGGGACGGTAGGGCAATCGGAAAACCAGAGTCGGATGCCTTTTGATAAAATATTTTGCATCAGTTCCGGATGCGCACTTTGATAACGGCGATCACTGGATGCACAGCAGACGATGGCTTCAGGGGCAATAATATCCAGCATGGAGGATGAAATGCCGTCCTTTTGCCCGTGATGGCCGATTTTAAATATATCTGCATGCAGGAATTCGGGATTTATTCCTTCATAGCCGGCACAGTTGGTGTCACCGGGCAAAAGAATACGGGTCCCGCAATACTCGAGCAGGAGCATAATGCTGTAATTGTTCATTTTGGCATCAAGCGCACTAAGCTTTTCCAGGAAGGAAGCTTCGTCACTTTCCCGGTACAGTTCACAAGTGTCCTGCTCCAGCTCAGCTTCTTTATTTTGGGAAGGAGCAAGAATGCGACAACTGAGATCCCGGCAGAGTGTGAAGCTTTCCCCGGCACTGACAGCGCGGATTTTTCCGCCATTTTCTTCCACTATACGGCAGAGACGGCAATAGTCATTTAGCGCATGGAGGAATTTATCCTGAGACGGGTTTTGCGCCTTGGTAGTATCCAGCTCCTGCAGTTGAGAATAGAAACCGGTTGGCAGCGACTGCCAAAGCTGTGCCGGAGGGAGCTTGTTCACTAAGGGAATCAGACCGCAGATATGATCTTCATGCGTGTGCGTACTGACTGCAAGGTCAATATGATTCAGCGAGGTATTTGCGGCGTATTCGCTGAGCGTGATGCGCCCGGTGCTGCTGCCGGCATATTCTGTGGCATCTGCACTGCCTCCGTCAATAAGCATCGTGAACATACCATCGATGAAACGGCTGTCCGGGCATTGCAGGAGGATTGCCTCGCCATAACCAACATTTATGAATTTTAAAGTCAGATTTTTCATTACATTAACCAACCTTTTTTGAATAAACAGCGATATATTAGCATTTAGCGAAAGCATTCGCAAGTGTATTTGACAAATCCTGTAATTCATGATAAACCGATAGAAAACAAATCAAACATGGGAGACGTTCATGAAAAAAGAATACGACATACTGGTAATAGGGCCGGTATCTCTTGACCAGAATATTGATTATCAGGGTAACGAGCGCAGGGAACTGGGTGGTGCCGTGGTGGCATCCGGTTTTGCCGCAGCGAAATCCGGGAACAAAACAGCTGTATTTACAAAGCTCAATCCCGCCGATGCCGACGTGGAAGAAAGATTTTCTGCTTGCGGTGCCGATCTGTACTGGAAACCTTCCCTTGCCACCTGCTCCATTCGCAATCAGTATTTTACGGCCGATAAGGAGAAGCGTGCCTGCACATCTATGGGTGTCTGTGATGCCTTTACTTTTGATGAACTGCCGGATGTGGATACAAAGATTTATCACTTTGCCGGTCTGGTATACGGTGATTTTGACGGTAAGCTGTTTGCAGAGGCAGCCAAGCATGCTAAGGTAGCGGTGGATGTTCAGTGTCTGCTGCGTCATGTGGAAACCGACAAAACGATGGCTTTTCATGATTGGGTGGAGAAAAAAGAATATCTGCCTTGTATTGACTATTTGAAAACCGATGCAGCCGAGGCGGAAATACTCACCGGGCTGACGGATCGGGCCGAAGCGGCCAGAATGCTCTATGACTGGGGCGCAAAAGAAGTTCTCATCACGCATAATACGGAAGTTCTGGCCTATGACGGGAAAAATATTTATACCTGCCCTATCAAGGCTCGGAATCTGAGCGGCCGCACAGGCCGCGGTGATACCACATTTGCCGGTTACATCACGGAGCGCCAGCGCTCATGCATTGAAGAGGCCCTCCTTTACTGCACGGCATTGGTTTCTCTGAAGATGGAAACACCGGGGCCGTTTTGCGGAACTCGACAGGACGTGTTGGATTATATAAAAGAATTCTATTAACATTAAACGAGACTGCAGATACAGTCTCGTTTAATATTATTTCATATTGCCTTTATAGCGATTCAATACAATGATATCTTCACATTTTCGAGGTGTAATGAAGTCCCGGAGAATTACGTTGATATCCGCAAGATATTCACTCTGTGCCAGATTGCGGATGTATTCCGAAATCAATGCATCATGCTTACGCTCACGACTCCAGGGGCCACGGACAAATTTACCATCCGTCAGCTGGCATTGCAGCACGAACATGCCGTCTTTTCCGTCGGCCTGCTGCTGACGGAGACGTGAAAAGTAGACCGGGTAAGCGTTTTCTATAAGACCGATGGTATCCATCTTGTGACAGTCTGTCAGATAACAGGAGTCAAGACACATGTCATTGAAAGTACATTCGTTGTCGTTGCGGGAAAAGAGAAAATCGACACCCGTCTCGCTGCGATCCCCCCAGAAGATAAGGCATTTTCCTCGCACCTGAGCAAGAGTCAACTGCCGAATAAAAGCCAAGGGGGATAAGCAGGTGGTATTGCGAACCAAAAGACCGCGTTCTCCCAACTCTTTCAGAAGAAGGCATTTAACTTCATCCTGACTGTTCTTGAAGTGCTGAAAATCCAGAAGAACCACTTCGCTTGGATTGGCCAGCATGAAATCCCGAATGGCATCCAGAACGAGGGAAAATTCGATTCCGTCCAATATGCTGTGGAAAATAACGTATTTGTCACCCTTTTTATGCACTCGCAGATCAAAATAACGAACACCGCAGGCAAGCTGCTGTGCAATTGTGTAGGTTTGGGTTTCCCCGGCCCAGAGAATCCCTTTCGTGGCGGCATCGTGGCTTCCGGGGATGGCAATCTGCCGAATTGGGGTATTGTCATTAATATCGGCCATCCACGTGGAAAGTTTTGGGTCGGCACCTTCAAAAGCCTGATGGCTTTTACCGTTCAGGCACAAAATTCCCAGCAAAGCGGCCAGGACTAATACAATAAGCAGCAGAACCGTCATTTATTATGACCTCCATGTTTTTTCAGATTGTATCATGATTTTTAACAGGCGGCAAGGATGTGCGGCACATCCGATTGACTTGCTGTGTAATTTCGGGTATAGTTGAATAGTAATCCTAACAAAAAATATTATTTGAGGTGAAAAATGGCTAAAGAGCAAAAAATCGGCTATCAGACTACACCCAGAGAATCCAGAACCTACTGGATGTTCTATTTAGGGCAGAATATCCTCTGGGGCTTTGTGGCACTGATTGCCACCTTCCTGACGGATATCGGTATCGATGCCGTCACAGCCAGTGCCGTTTTACTGATTCCCAAACTTTGGGACGCAGTAAACGATGTACTTTTCGGCTACATTGTTGACCGGTATAAATTCAAAAACGGACAGAAGTTTATTCCCTGGGTAAAGATTGGTACGGCTTTGGTAGGCGTTACTACAATTGCCATTTTTGCTATTCCTGCCGGTATCGGTAAAGGTGCAAAAATAGCATGGTTTCTTGTTGCCTACATTCTTTTTGATATAGCCTATACCATTCTGGATACTCCGGCCTTCGCACTTTCCACAGTGATGACCTCCAATATTGAAGAGCGTACTTCTATCATCGCCGGTGGTAAGCTCTGGAGCATGGTTGGCGGTGTTCTGGCCACCGTGCTGATACCTCTGGTTCGTGCGGATTGGGGCTGGTTCCTGTCTGCCGTAGTATTTATTGCTATTTCCGTAGCAATGATGATTCCGATGACGCTGACGGTCAAGGAGCGTCACGCTCCTGCCGTTAATAACAACGAGGAGCCAACATTCCGCGAGATGCTGGAGTATTTAAAAAAGAACAAGTATCTGATTGTTGTTCTTGTAGCTTTGCTGTTGTTTGGTCTTGCCAGCGTGGAACAGACTATGGCAATCTATCTTGGCCGTATCTGCCTTGGCAAGGAGAGCGCTGCCACATTAGTCAGTGCCGGTGCTGCCGTAGCGGTTATTGTCGTATCCGCTATAGTTCCCGCCCTTTCTCGCAAGTGGGATAAGTTTTATGTTCTTGTCGTTGGCTGTGCATTCTCCGTTGTAATGGATATAGTATCCTACTTTGTAGGTTACGGCAGCACAACATTAGCCATCATCATGATTATGCTCAAGTGCACCGGTCTCGGTTTCTGGCAGGTTATTATCTATATGCTCATTGCGGATACTGTGGAATACGGCACTTATAAGAGCGGTACACGCGCCGCCGGCATTACGTTTTCTCTTCAGTGCTTTGCCGCAAAGCTTAAGAATGCGCTTATCGGTTCGGTAGTGCTCTTCACTTTATCCACGGTCGGCTTTATTGAAGGTGAAAATGCCGTACAGCCCGCCGGTGTGGCAGACGGGGTCTGGGGCTTGTTCAATCTGTTCCCGGCAGCCGGCTTTGTGATTGCCATCGGTCTTCTGCTGGCATTCTACAAGCTGCGCAGCAAGGACGTACAGACAATGGCCAAATACAACAACGGCGAAATTTCTCGCGAAGAAGCCGATGCTATCCTCTGTGAGAAATATGGTCCTGCCGCCAAATAATGCATCAATTATAAAAAAGACGTACCGTGAGTTTTTATACTCGTACGGTACGTTTTTTATTTCAATAAGCAGCCGTTTTTGTTATCAGATTAATTTTTTTGGAATCCTCCAGAACCTGCATCACACCTTCGCAGAAGGCATCCGGCAGGGAATCCCGCGTCAGCAGGACGCAGGTCCTCGGACAATCGCCCAGACAGTCATGCAGGGCATCCAGATTGCATCCGTAATAATCGGGGAAGCCGAAGGCCTGTTTGAGATAATCATGTTTCGATTCCTTCAGTTTGGAAATATCGAGCCTTA
>JAZLHH010000066.1:0-24696 GCA_045616745.1 Candidatus Limivicinus sp.
CTGCTCGATGGTGGTTTTTAATTCGTCAATCACATGGTTCTTGTTCTCCACGATGAGCTTGTAGCCTTCGATGGTATCGTAATAATCCTGTACCTGCCGGGGGTCTGCCGTTTCCGGCTTGGGAGTATCTTCGTTGATTCCGATCAGTACTGTTACGATGGGCTGAATGGAGCTGTAGCGAAACTCGGTGTACTTTCCGGCCATAATTCTGTCAATGGTACCTACCGGGACGCCGGACTGTTCTGCCAGACGCTGATTGGAAAGCCCGAGAGACTGCTTCCGGTTCCGGCACCAGTTGATCAGCTCGGACGGATTCAGACTCATGACTTGCGGCAGATAATCGGTTTCACTTCGGTTCTGCATGTTTTCGGTCTCCTTTTACCCTTTCAAAAGAAGCAGCGGCGCTTCGTTACTGTGTGTTGTTCTTACGGGATAAGCTGATATGCTGAAAGCAAGATAAGAGCTGCTCTTTTAATAATATACCATGTAACAGTCCGACAAGGAAAGAAAAAATACAAAGAAAAGGAGATTACAAAATGAACATGCATTTCTATCAATGTGAAATCTGCGGAAAGATCATAGCCGTTATGAGCGGCGAAGGGATCCCCACAGAATGCTGCGGCCAGAACATGCTGGAGCTCATCCCCCAAAACACGGACGCTGCGGCGGAGAAGCACGTACCCGTTTTCCATACGGATGACGGCTGCGTCAGGGTCTGCATCGGCAGCGTGCCCCACCCCATGGAAGACAGACACAGCATTCTCTGGATCGGACTTTGTACCGACTGCGGTTACCAGATCAAAGCGCTTTCCCCCGGCGACAAGCCGAAGGCCTGCTTCCGGATCGGTCCGGAGGAACAGGTGCAGGCGGTTTACGCCCTCTGCAATATCCACGGGCTCTGGTATTCCGACCGGGAATCGGAACTGCCGGCTGAAGGCTGCGGGGAATAAGAGATCCCCCGGGAGGATTGCAGCTGTGAAACCCTATATGAAAACCGCAGTTCTTGCGGCAGAACTGGTCGGGGCATTTCTTTTCGGCGGATGCGCGGCAGCGCTGTTCATGAGATTTGCCGGCCGAAGATATGACAACCGGAATGAAATCGGCCTGCACATCTGCTGCCCCGACCTGAACCCGGTGATGGAGGAATCGGAGGAGGGCTGCTGTGATGACTGAAAACCGCAGGAAAATCCGGATCGGCCTGCTGATTGTTCTGATTCTGATTCCCGTACTGACCGGCGCGTTCTCCGCCTTTCTGACTTCGGCGGATATGAACATCTATGAGACCATGGACCGGCCGCCGCTGGCACCTCCGGAATGGCTGTTCCCCATCGCCTGGACAATCCTGTATGTGCTGATGGGTCTGGCTTCCTACTTTGTGTATACCTCTTCGGCCGACAGGGAACAGAAGCGAAAGGCACTGATGTTCTATACCGTACAGCTGATGATGAACTTTTTCTGGTCAACGCTTTTCTTCACCTACAGGCTGTATCTGATTGCCCTGATCTGGCTGCTGGTGATGTGGGTGCTGATTCTGATCTCTGCCATCCGTTTTTACAGAATCCGGCCCGTTGCAGGAATCATGATGTGTGCGCTGTTTTTGTGGACCACCTTTGCCGCTTACCTGAATCTTGCCTGTTTCCTGATGGCCCGATAAATAAATTTTTCACTCCGTTTACCATAGATTTTGAAAGGAACAATTATGAGAAGTATTACAACCCTCAGCCTGCAGTATGCGCACCGGTTCTACGGGTTCCGGGGAGAGGCACAGTATCTGCACGGCCACACCGGTACACTGACGCTGGAAGTGGAGGACAGCGTGAATCCCGGCGTCAATATGGTGTTTCCCTGCAATGAGATCCAGAAGACGGCATGGTCCGTTCTGAAGAATTTTGACCACGCTCTGATTCTGCGGGAGGACGACCCGCTGCTCCCCGCAATCCTGCAGGTATATGAAGATCAGGGAATCCGGAACGGGTCCCCGCAGAACACGATGAAAGGTCCTGCCTTTCAGACGGAGCTTGCCCGGGCGTATCCTGAATGCCGGCTTGTGGTTACAAAGGAAACCATGACGGTGGAAGGGATGATCAAAATCGTATACGATCTGCTCAGGGACAGGCTGAACATTGCAAAAATCACGTTTACCAGCGGTGTCAATGCCGCCAGCCAGGAATTTGACGTATCCTGCGGAAAGGACCGCTGCCCGCTTTGCGGAATCGCACTGGACGAAACCGGCTCCTGCCCGAAGTGCGGTTACAGCGCATAACCCTGAAAGAACAAAGCACCGGATCATTCTGATCCGATGCTTTGTTCACGAATCCGGGAATTCCCTTTCGGGTTCACCGGCTATTTCAACCATGATATTGTTGCTGCTGAAGGCATTGATGCAGCTGACATTGTCCGCCGGCTTCATGACAAACCGGAGAGCCCGAGGGTGCTGCAGGCGGCGGCAGCTGCAAGCAGCCGGCCGCAGACGAGGCGGATGTTATCCTGCTCGTTCTGCTTGTAATCCACCAGATGATTCAGCATCTGGACATAGCCGATGAAACGGATCCGGTTGAGATTCCGGGCAAATTCTTCTTCGCTGCAGCCGGAAAGATACCGCCGGAAAAGACCGGAAACGACCTCGTCCACCTGCGAAAACCCCAGAAATTCTACCGGATTCCCCGGATAGACTTCTCCGAAAGCAACATTGGAGTAGTAGATATTGCCGAGCTCGATGACCGGGTCGCCGCGGGACAGGGTGTCCAGATCAATCAGCAGCGGCTCATCGTTATGCAGCATGATGTTCTTGACATGGCAGTCTCCGTGGAGGACACTGTCAGATTCCGGAATCGTTTCCGTCAGCGCATATATGAGGGAAAATTCCTCGGGTGAATAAAGATTCCGGAACTTTTCCACAGTGCTCAGCAGACGTTCCCTGGCGTCCGGAAGGCGCTTTTCCGTATCGATGGAGCTGTGCAGATCCTGCAGCAGCGCTGCGTATTTATCCACGTACTCGTCCAGCTTCTCCGGATTGTCCCGGATGGCGTCCCGGAGGGAGCCGTGATTCATCATTTCATAGATGATACCCTCTTTCCCGTCCGCTTTCACGAGATCAAAGGAGATGGCAGTGGGAATCCCGATCTGCAGGGCATACTTGTCCAGCGCAATCTCCCGCCGGATGTCCTCCTCCGCGCTGTCCTTCACAAACAGCTTGACGATGGTTTCATCATCCAGCCGGTACACCTGGGAGAAAAATCCCGAGCCGATGCATCTGGCGTTTTCGAGAGAGACCTTCCGGACAGCGCGCCGGATGTCCATCATCCGGTTGAAGCCGGTAATTTCAAACACCTCGTATACAACCGGAGAGACGCCGGTGATAACGAGGTCTTCTTTCTTGTGCAGTGTGAGGATGGCCCGGAGTCCGGCACTGGAAACATAGTCGGTGTCCGTCAGGTCCAGCTCCATGTGCGCATGGAGCTCCTTTTCGGCCAGTTCCTGAATCTCCGCCAGGACCGCCTTGGAATTTTCGGAGCTCAGATGCCCGGCACAGCGGATAATAAGCGTATCGTCTTCTTTTCTGAACGTTATGCAGTTTCCCATCTGGCGATTACCTCTTTTCTGAACTTCCAATATTATACCATGATGTCATGGGAAACAGAAGAAAAACAATCCCCGGATCAAACCGGAGATATATGCGGTGACACCTGATCTGACGGCAGACAAAGCCGGACGACGGCGGTACAGAGCTGGTGATTATCGTGTCACTGCGCAGATTCAGGTCCGGAGAGTGACCATCCAGGCTGTCTGTATCGGACATAGGCGAGAGACATGCAAAAAGCAGCACAAAGAAAAAAGCTCTTCCGAAAAATGAACGGAAGGGCTTTCATCCTCTGTGAGCGCTGAAACAGCATAGTTCAGGATTTAATGAAAAATATTCAGCTTTTTATATCACTATTCTGACAGTTACAGTTTCTCCGCAGGGAGCCGGAGCGATCACGTTGCTTTCCTGAGGAATGCCGTTTACGGATACTCCGGGGCAGCCTCGCTCAACAGTGATGTTGTATACAGCGCCGCGGTACTTGCGGGATACCTTGAATCCGGCCATACTGTCGGGAATACAGGGATCGATCAGGAGCCCGTCCAAAGTGGGACGGATTCCCAAAATCCCCTGCGTGACGCAAAGCAGCGTCCATGCGGCGGTTCCTGTGAGCCAGCTGTTTTTCGCCTCGCCGAACGTGGGTGCATCGCGCCCGGCAATCATCTGGGAATAGACATACGGTTCCGTCCGGTGTATGTCGCTGATTTCCTCAATGTAGGCGGGGCAGGTCTTCTTGTATAATTCAAAGGCCCGGTTTCCGTGTTTCAATTCCGCTTCCGCACAGACGACCCAGGGATTGTTGTGGCAGAAGATGGCGGCATTTTCTTTGTATCCCGGGGGATAGCTGGAGATTTCGCCCAGATTCAGCCGGTATTCGGTATAGGCAGGCTGCAGAAGAACGATGCCGTACTTCGTTTCCAGACGCTCTTTTACGCTTTCCAGAGCTCTGGCTGCCTCGCCGGTCTCCTTGCCGATTCCGGCCATGACACACATCCCCTGCGGCTCGATATAAATCTGCCCTTCATCGCAGGTGCGGCTTCCCACGGGAGCTCCAAAAGCGTCGTAGGCACGGAGGAACCATTCTCCGTCCCAACCTGCGGAAAGGGTTGTCCGTTCCATTTCCTTCACGGATGCCAGCGCATCTTCCGCTTCTTCCGAAAGTCCGACGTGAGCGCAGATGTCGGCATAGGCCCTGCCGTATTTGACGAACATTCCGCCAATAAACACGCTCTCGGCGACGGGGCCTTCGCTGGGGCCCGTCGTCTGGAAGCTCACTCCCGGATGCGCGGAAAAAGAGTACAGATTCAGGCAGTCATTCCAGTCAGCGCGGCCGATGAGGGGAAGACCGTGAGGTCCCAGATGTTCTCTTGTATAGTTGAAACTGCGGCGAAGGTGCTCCATCAGCGGCTCTGCCAAAGACATATCGCAGTCAAAAGCAGTGACCTCGTCCAATATGGAATAATCCCCGGTTTCCCGAAGGTAGGCATCCGTTCCGGCGATGAGCCAGAGCGGGTCGTCATTGAAACCGGAGCCTACGGCCAGATTTCCCTTCTTGGTGAGGGGCTGATACTGGTGATAGGCACTGCCGTCAGGAAACTGCGTGCCGGCAATGTCCAGAATCCGCTCTCTGGCCCGTTCGGGAATCATGTGGACAAAACCCAGCAGATCCTGACAGGAATCCCGGAATCCCATGCCGCGGCCCATGCCGCTTTCAAAATAGCTGGCGCTGCGGCTCATATTGAATGTAACCATGCACTGATACTGGTTCCAGATATTCACCATCCGGTCCAACTTTTCATCTCCGGAGTCCACGGTAAAACCGCCGAGAAGATCGTTCCAGAAAGCATGCAGCTCACACAATGCACGGTCGAAGCTTTCATCATCGGCAAAGGCAGACTGCTGGGCGACAGCATTTGTCCGGTTGATGAGACCGGGCGCTTCCCACTTGTCGTCTTCGGGATTTTCAATATACCCCAGTCCCAGAATGATGCTTTCCTCCTGCCCCGGTGCCAGCGTCAGAGAGAACTGCATGGCGCCGACTACGGCCCAGCCGTGGGCAACAGACCCGGTGCAGCCGCCGCCAAACACGGCTTCGGGATGCGCAGGACTTCCGTAAACACCGATAAAGGCATCCCGTGAGGTGTCGAAACCGTCATAGGGTCGATTGGCAAAAAGCTGGGCATAATGGTTTCTCCGTTCCCGGTACTCCGTTTTGTGGAAGATGGCCCGGTCGCTCAGTTCCACTTCTCCGCAGGAAAAGTTCCTCTGGAAGTTGGATGAATCGTCCATGGCATCCCAGAAGCAAAATTCCGTGTAAGGGAACAGCTCTATGTGCTTTTCTTCTGCCGCTTCATTCTTTACTCTGAGACGGCACAGCATGCAGTTTTCTCCCAGAGGCACAAACATCGTCTGGGAAGCAGCGATGCCGCCCTTTTTACCTGATATGACGGTATAGCCCATGCCGTGACGGCAGAGATATTCCTCCAGCTCCGCCTGTACCGGCTGCCAGCCGATGTTCCAGACAGAATCACCGTCACGGAGATAAACGTGGAAGCCGTCCTGATCCAGAGGGGAGGCATTGTAACGGTAACGGGTGAGCCGGCGCAGCCGTGCATCCTTGTAAAAGGAATAGCCTCCGGCAGTATTGGATACTAGGGTGAAGAAAGATTCATTGCCCAGATAATTGATCCAGGGCAACGGGGTCTTTGGTGTTTCGATTACGTATTCTTTTTTTGAATCATCAAAATGACCGAACTTCATGACAATCTCCGTAAATATGATAGATTTATTCGCAAATCCGCAGTATACTGTTCCTGTGAAAGATAAACTGATTAACTTCTGGTATTACAACAAAATATATGTTTTCATCGGGATTTCCGTTCTTGCCGCGGTGTTGTGGTTCGTGCGGCCGTCCGCTAGTCGGGAGGAGACCTTCGATTACTGCGTCGGGATCGTTTCTCCCGAGTATTATGAAGAGAACCAGCTCGATGCGCTGAAGTCCGCATTTGAAGCGTCTCACGGCAAAACGAATGTACTCTGCTATCATGTTGAAATTGGAGCTCACAATCAGGACAGCATCGAAATATCCAAACTGGATATTGACCTGAATATGGGAACGAGCAAAACATTTCTCGTATCCGATCCGAAGACCTTTCTTGAGGTTGTCAATGTAAGGTTTTCCGAACCGGTGCCCGTTGCCGACATTCAGGAACTGAAAGGACTCGGATTTGATGAACTGAGCCTCGTCAGCCGGCTTGATTATTGAAGCTTACCGTAAAGGAATAATCTCCGCTTCCCGGAATTTCTTCACCTTCATCGTTTACAACGGTGAAGGTTTTTTTATCCAAAGTCAGAGTGAAGTCTGCCTTTTCTCCGGCGGCAAGATACACGCGCTTGAAGGCGCAGAGTTTCCCGTTGGGAACGGCAAAGGGAGAAGCATTGTCTTTTATGAAAACCTCAAGAACATCTTCCGTCCCTGTTTTACCGCGGTTTTCTGCGGTTACGGAGATAATATCGCCTTCTGCCTTCCAGGAGAGCACGGCGGTGTCGCCGTAGGTCAGGCCGAAGCCGAAAGGATACAGCGGCTTTCCACGGTAATATCTGTAGGTTTTGTTTGCCATCGAATAGTCGGAGAATGCACCGATTTCCTCAAGAGCTGCATTTCTGTAGAATGTTACGGGAAGCTTTCCGGAAGGGGATATCTTTCCGAAAAGGATGTCTGCGATTGCATTGCCGCCTCTCGCACCGGGATACCAGACATCGAGGATTGCGTTGGATTTTTCTCCGCAGCCCTGAAGGTCGATGGCGCTTCCGGCCATCAGGACGGTTACGACCGGTTTGCCCAGAACAAGAATCTGTTCTGCCAGTTCCCTTTGCGCTGCCGGCAGGAGCAAATCAGCCTTGTCACCGGATCCGCAGGCA
The DNA here is from genome assembly GCA_045616745.1 of Candidatus Limivicinus sp. Taxonomy (GTDB): domain Bacteria; phylum Bacillota; class Clostridia; order Oscillospirales; family Oscillospiraceae; genus Limivicinus. Next base: position 7,502 of record JAZLHH010000066.1, read on the forward strand.
TTTCCCTCGTCGCGCTCTTCGCCTTCCAGCGTCTCATCAAGTCCGAGAACCAGCACAACGATGTCGGAATGTAAAGCTACCGTTTTTGCCTCGGCAAGCCTGTCGCCGGCTTCGGCCAACGGTTCGCTTCGGTCTTTGGTCAGGTGACATCCGCTGGAATACAGCACTCTTGCCCTGTCACCGACATAATCCTGAATTCCCTCGAGAACGGTGATATATCTGGAGGATGTGCCGTAATAATTGCCTATCAGGGCAACACGGCTGTTGGCATTAGGGCCGATGACGCCTACAGTCATTCCGTCTGTAACCTTCAAAGGAAGAACACCGTCATTTTTCAGAAGCACGCAGCTTTTCTGCGCTGCCTGAATTGCCAGATCAATATGCTCCGGACATTCGACCTTTTCGTAGCCGATACTGTCATACTCACTGCCGACGCCAAGAAGTCCGAGCATATATCTGGCAGTGAACAGCCTGACTGCGGAACGGGTAATGTATTCCTCGCTGAGAAGCCCTTCCCGATATGCCTCGAGAATATGTTGATAGGTACAGCCGCAGTTCAAATCGCAACCGTTCTCAAGTGCGAGTTTCACGGATTCAACGGGCCGGGATGTCACCTTGTGTCCTTCATGGAAGTCTCTGACCGCCCAACAGTCGGAAACCACGTGACCCTGGAAGTGCCACCTGTTTCGCAGGATGTCGACAAGCAGCGTCTGACTGCCGCAGCAGGGCTCACCGTTTGTCCTGTTATAGGCACCCATGACCGCCTCGACACCTTCATCAACCAGTTCTCTGAAAGCAGGAAGGTAGGTTTCAAACAGATCCTTTTTCGAAACCACGGCATCAAAACTGTGCCGCAGATCCTCAGGGCCGCTGTGAACGGCGAAATGCTTGGCACAGGCAGCTGCTTTGTATGTGCTGCCGCTGCCCTGAAGGCCCCTGACATATGCCTTTCCCAGTCTGCCGGTAAGGTACGGATCCTCCCCGTAGGTTTCATGTCCGCGGCCCCAACGGGGGTCTCTGAAAATATTGATGTTGGGGGACCACATGGTAAGTCCCTTGTAAATATCCACGTCTCCCTCGGCATGGAAAGCATTGTATCTTGCTCTGGCTTCGGTTGAAACAGCATCTCCGATTTCCTCCAGAAGCTCGTCGTCAAACATGGCTGCTAGACCGATTGCCTGGGGGAAAACGGTGGCAGTACCGCCTCTGGCAACACCGTGGAGGCACTCATTCCACCAGTTGTATGCGGGAATTCCAAGTCTTTCTATGGCTGGAGAATCAAAGCGGAGCTGGGAGGCTTTCTCTTCAATTGTCATTTTGGAAACGAGGTTTTCAGCCAGCTTTGCAGCTTCATTTCTTGTCATCTTCGACACCTCCGGACATTTTGTCAAATATGGTTCGCAAAGTTTTGGAATTGATATATGCGGGCAACGATAAGCCGTAGAATATGAAAATCCAACCGATGTAAATTGTAAGGTTATATGCAAAATAAATCAGTGCGACCGGGATTGCATACACAATCCACATCTGAATTGTTTTTCCCGGGGCACAGAAGGGCGCAAGGAAAGCATTCCTGATATGCCCCCGAATGCTGTTGTCATAGCGTGCCTGCAGGGGGAAGGAAAAGCTTGTAAAGATCAGCCAGATGAATACAACGAATATTGACACAATCAGAAACATTTTTTTCATGTTCCCTTCCAGTGACAGGGCATAGACAATGTCGGTATATGCGATAAAAGCACCTGCCAATGCAATGAGCCCCAATACCAGCGCCTGCTTAAAATTGCTCTTCAATGCGGCAAGGAAATCCCTTGCCACCGACACGGGTTCATCCCGTGCAATTTTAAGCGTTACCGAGAACAGCGCACTGGTAGAGGGGCCTATCGTAATTATCGGAAGGGAGCAGATTAACCAAAGTAGCTGAAGAATCATCAAATCCCAGGCGTTTCGGAGGAAGCTTCCCAGAGATGCTTTCAGCTTACTGCTCCAGTCTTCCATATTCAGTTATCCTTTGACACCGCCTAGCGCTACGCCTGCGATGATGTAACGGGAAAGTGAGAAGTAGACTATAAACAAAGGTAGAACCGTAAGTGTCAGACCGAGATAGACGGTACCGTATTCGGTTTTGTATATATCGCCCTTGAGCATTGAAACCATGACGGGAAGCGTCTTTTTGGCATCCTTGGTAAGAAGGAGGCTGGGAAGGAACAACTGGTTCCAGGTGGTTACGAAGGTGAAGATGCCCTGAGTTGCCATGGCCGGCTTCATGATGGGAAGCGCAATTCGGTTGAATGTATTGAACTCCCTTGAACCGTCGATTCTTGCAGAGTCCAGAATTTCCAGCGGAAGCGAGGAGAGCATGAACTGTCGCATAAAGAAAACAGAGCTCGGTGCAGCTATGCAAGGAATAATCAGCGCCAGAGCGCTGTTGGCCATGCCAAGCTTGTACATAAACTGATAAAAGCCGATAGAAACAATGGTCTGCGGAATCATCATGACACAGAGAATCATGGTATAAAAAGCATTCCGCATCTTCCACTCATAGGCTACAACCGCGTAGGCCGTGAGGGTTGAGAAATAAATGGTGAGAATGGTACTGCCGGTAGAAATGATTGCGGAGTTGACAAAACCTGTTTGAGGCTTGAAACTCTTGCCGGCGAAAACGGCCCAGTTACTGAGCAGGTATTTGGAAGGAATCAGGGAAACGGCATGCTGCTGAATCTGGGATGTGCTTCTTGTGGCGTTGACAACCATAACCAGGAAGGGCCAGATTGAAAGCAGCGCAAAGAATATGCAGACTGCATATATTATGATGCGGACAATTACATTTCCGTCTCGTTTTTCAAGTTTGCTCATTGATACCTACCTCCTTCACTTTCTGTCTCTCATCATGAGGAAGACAAATACGGAACAGATGGCTATGAGTACGAACAAAATCATGCTGGCAGCAGCAGCTCTGGAATACAGATAGCTTCCTGCAAAGGCCTGATCATAGATGAACATGCTGGCTGTCGTGGTGGCGTGAGCAGGTTCACCGGCCAGATACATCTTGGGAATATCGAACATGCTCAGACCGCCGATCAGCGATGTAATGAGCGTGTAGACAATAATCGTCCTGAGATTCGGAATGGTAATTTTCCAGAAGGTCTGCCAGCCATTTGCTCCGTCGATGTCGGCAGCCTCGTAGATTTCGGGATTGATTCCCAAAACGCCGGAAATCAGTATGATCATCGTGTAGCCGTACCACATCCAGAACTGAATGAAGGATACCGTCAACTGTGAGGCGAGAGGACTGACCTGAAAGTCGAAAGATTTCGAAAGGAAACCTCCGGAAACGAGAAGGTCATTGATGGGGCCTTTGGGGTAAGCAAACAGACAGTTGAAAAGAATTGCAACGGTTGCCGCCGTCATGATGTTGGGGAGATAGAAAACAACCTTGAAGAAGCCCTGGCCTTTGATGGTATTCCTGCGATTGGTGAACCAGGCAGTGAACAGAAGTGCAAAGACCATCTGTGGGATGAAGTTGATAATCCACATCTTGACGGTATTCTTCAGGGAAAGCTTGAAGGTTTCATTGGCAAGAATCGTCTTGTAATTCTTGAAAATGTCTTCTTTGAGGAAATTCAGTCCCTCATTGAGACTGGCAAGTCCTTTGTTGCTGGTAAAACTGAGCAGGACGGTTCTGATCGTCGGATAGAAATGGAAGGCCAAAAAAGCCACCATAAAGGGTATGACAAACAGATAACCGTACTTTGCATAGCTGTAACTGTGCTTGCGTTTTGATTCCGTCATATGCTGTACGCTCCCTTTCATATTTATTTTCAACAAAGCATACACAAACGCCCGGCCTTTTGGCGCTTCTGTATGCTCTGTTGATGTCAGAACAGAGGGGGAATAATTATCTATTCCCCCTCCGCTTAACCTCAGTTAATCAGAGCTGAGTATTTACTTGACTGACAATCAGGCGTCAATACCGAGCTTGTCGCTGACAGCGGTCTTGAAGGCCGCAACAGCTTCGTCGCGAGTATAGGTACCTGCGTTGTAGCCACGGACTGCATCGCGCCACTCAGCGTTGATTGCTTCGTCGTACTGGGTGAGGTTCTTGCCGTTTGCATATGCGTTGGCAGGAACAAACACTTCGAACATATCCTGACCGCCAAGGAATTCCATGTCGCCCTTGGAGTTCTTCAGAACCGTACCGGATGCAACGTCATCCTTGGTTCCGCCTTCACCGTTGAGAGTGCCGTTTGCCCAGAAGTACTGGAGACCGGTCTCAGAAGCGTCGAGGGTGACCCAACGGATGAATTCGCGAACGAACTCTTCTTTTTCAGTGCCGACAACATCCTTGTTTGCAAGAACCCAGGTGCCGCCCCAGAAGAAGCCGATGTTCGGAGCGCAGCATGCCCAGTCGCCGAAGGAGCTTTCATCGCCTTCACCGCAGTTTTCTGCAATGGTGTAGTTGATGAGCCATGCAGGACCATAGAAACCAAGCACATTGCCGGCCTTCTTCATGTCTGCGAACCAGCCTTCCTGCCAGTCACGTGTGTCGTTGTGGTAATCGTTGACGTAAAGCTTGTTGGAGAGATCCAGGAATGCTTCACGAGCGGGGTCAATGTTGAGCTTGTCATCTACAATCCAACCGGTGGGAGAGCTGTTTTCAACTGCGTGCCAGATATCGCCGTCACCGGAGACAATCTTGTAACCCTTTGCCTTCAGCTCTTCTGCTGCTGCAAAGAAAGCATCCCAGCTGTTGGAGCCTGCGCCGATCTTCTCAGCTACGACTGCGGGATCATCAGTGCCCCATACGTCTTTAGCAATGGAACGACGGTAAATGAAAGCACCGCCAGTGGACTGGTAGCCAAGTCCAACGAGCTTGCCGTCGGAGGGACGGGTACCGATATCGATGGTGTAGGGTGCGATTTCGGATGCTGCAACTTCGGCTGCAACATCAATGCCGAGATCTTCATAAGCTGCGGCGTAACCGGATGCATCGCCCTGAGCATACTTCAGAACGAATGCTGCCTCTGCGCAGTAGACGTCGGGGGCATCTGCACCGCCGGCTGCAAGAGCCTGGTCAAGAGCGGGCTGGTAAAGCTGATCGGTGGTAGCAACGATGGTGGGTTCATCTACATAGTACTTCTCAGCGAGGTCAGGACGGACTTCAAGGAACTTGTTGACCATATCGGGAACCTCGGTGGTGAAGGACATGAAATGAATCTTAATCTTGCCTTCAGGTGCTGCAGGAGCCGCGGCTTCTGCGGGTGCCTCTGCGGGTGCTGCTGCAGGTGCTTCTGCGGGTGCTGCTGCAGGTGCTGCCTGCTGACCGCATGCACACAGAGCAAAAACCATAACTGCTGCGAGCAAGAGTGCTAAAGCTTTTTTCATTGTTTTTCCTCCATATAAAAATTGTGATTTATTAATATGCGGAATACCGCACATCACCTATTTGATTGTCCTGACGGACTCTCCTTCAACAAGCCAACCGGGAACAGTAATCACATCGGGAAGGGCCGTTTTGGGATGTTCAATAAACTCTATCAGTTTTACTGCCGCTTTCTTTCCAAGCTCCTGCGTGTTCTGGTGATAAGTTGTAAGCCTGGGAATCATAATTTGTGAAAAAACGCTGTCATCATAACCGATTACGGAGATGTCATCCGGGACCCGATAACCTCTGCGCCTGATCGTATTGCGCGCATAGCAACAGGAAAAGTCTTCAGAATAAAGAATGCAGGTCGGCCTGTCTTCCAGGTCCAGGAGCTGTTCGGTTAACAATCCGGAAAGCTCAGGGCTGCGGTACCTTCCTTCTCTGAGATACTCCGGTCGAATCTCAAGACCGAGCTCTTCAAAGGCCCTGTAATAACCCTTCAGACGATTGTCCGTAACTGCACCGGCAGTACCGTAGATATAGGCGATCTTTCTGTGCCCCAGAGAATACGCATATTTTACCAGCGATTCCAGGCCGCGGACATTGTCGGAAATAACGGCAGGCTTATTGTTGAAAACATGATCGATTGTGATAACGGGAATTCCGGAGTTTACCAGTTCCCGCACCTGGTCGTCATAAAAATTGACACAGGCAATGATTACGCCGTCCACATTTCTGTACAGACAGTGCTGCAGATAAGACATCTGCCTTCCGGATACATTCTTATTGATGAAGGTAACATTGTAACCGCTTTTTTCAACCTCGACCTTGAAACTGTCGAGAAGAACATTGAAAAACTCGTGGGCAAGACCCGACTGCTCTTCATCAGAGAACAGGATACCGATATTGAAGGTGCGATTTGTTTTTAAAGCTCTGGCGGACGCGTTGGACAGATAGCCCAGTTCCTCAGCCTTTTTGCAAATCAGTTCCCTGGTATCATCACCGATATCTTTTTTGCCGCTGAGCGCCTTGCTGACGGTGGCAATCGAGACGCCGCAAATGTTGGCAATCTCCTTCATTGATACCATCGTCGAGGTTCTCCTTTTTTGCGTAATCGTTTACGATAACAATATAATTTAAACCGGTGCGTTTTTCAATGTTAAATTACAAACCGCATAGTTTTTATCTACTTTGCACATTTATATTACGAAAAACTGTGCTAAATCACTAATATAAAATGCGAAAATTAGTTTCGAAAAGGATTCGGTTTCGAAAAAAGCATGCAATCACGGTGGGGTATATGCCAACCTTGATTTACCGCAGGAGGTTTAGTATACTGATGCTGCAGCAGAAAGGCGGATATTCTGCAATGATGAAGGGAATATCGTACCTGTCCAGAACAAGAGGAATACCCGCATTCACAATTTTGGGAGTGATTGGCAATACGGAGGAATTATGCAATACGGTTATTTTGATGATGAAAAAAGAGAGTATGTAATTACCCGCCCGGATACTCCGGCACCCTGGGTCAACTATCTGGGATCTCCGGAATACGGTGCTATCATTTCCGGCAATGCCGGCGGCTACAGTTTTGAGCAATCCGGTGCCAACGGCAGAATTCTTCGCTATGTCTTCAACGGCAACGATACCCCGGGCAGATATATTTATCTGCGAGACAGAGATTCTGCCGACTACTGGTCTGCTTCCTGGCAACCTGTGGGAAAAGATCTGAACCTGTACCGAAGCGAATGCCGGCACGGTACGGCCTATACAAAGATGATTGCCGAATATACCGGTATCCGTTCGGAGGTCTGCTACTACGTCCCCCTGAACTGCTGTCACGAAGTCTGGTATCTGAAAGTCAGAAACGATTCCGACCGGCAGAGGAATCTGACGGTTACGGGATATGCGGAATTCACCAACAACCCCAACTATGAACAGGATGGAGTTAATCTCCAGTATTCCCAGTTTATTACAAGGACGGAATTCAGGGGCAACCGAATCCGCCAGCTGATTCACGGGAATATGATTGACATGGAGAATGACAGCAGCGAGGATGGCCACGGTGTTATTGAGCGGGTTTTCGGTCTTGCGGGAGCGGAAGCATCCTCGTACTGCGGTGACCGGGCGGACTTTTTGGGAAGTTACCGGAACTACGGGAATCCTGCCGGTGTGGAATCCGGACATCTTTCCGAGACTCTCAATGTCTGCGGCAACAGCTGCGGTGCACTTGCGGCAGAGCTGACGTTAAATCCCGGTGAGGAGAGAGTGCTTGTGTTCCTGCTGGCTGCTAAACATGACAAAGAAGCAGAACAGCTCTGCGCCGCCTATGCCGACCCGGAATCAGCCTGTGAACAGGAAATACAGGTTCTTGTATCATACTGGCACGCCAAACTGTCTGCATTCCGGGTGAAAACCCCCGGTGCCGAGTTTAACAGCATGATTAATACCTGGAACGCTTTTAACTGCTTTATTACTTTCACCTGGTCCCGTGCGGCATCCTTTATTTACTGCGGCTTGCGGAACGGGTACGGTTACCGGGATACAGTGCAGGATATTCAGGGTATTATCCACCTGGACCCGGAAGCTGCAGCGGAACGGATCCGGTTTATGTTATCTGCTCAGGTCAGCAGCGGAGCCGGTTTGCCTTTGGTCAAATATACCCACAATCCGGGCTTCGAAGATACGCCGGATGATGACTCATATGTCAGAGAAACCGGCCATCCCGCTTACAGGGCCGACGATGCTTTATGGCTGTTTCCCACGGTCTATAAGTATATCGCTGAAAGCGGAAATCTTGCCTTTTTGCATGAGGTCATTCCTTTTGCAGAGCAGGGTGAGGGAACCGTATATGAGCATCTGCAGAGAGCTATTGAATTTTCTGTGAATCATCTGGGGAGTCATGGCCTGCCTGCCGGACTCTATGCGGACTGGAACGACTGCCTGCGCCTGGGTGCTGCCGGCGAATCATCCTTTGTGGCAATGCAGCTGTTTTATGCCATGGAGATTATGAAGCAGTTCGCTGAGCTGCAAGAAGATACTGAATATGCCTCGCGCCTGAATCATATGGCAGACGAATTGAAACGGACCGTAAACAAGGCATTCTGGCGGAATGACCGCTTTGCCAGGGGATATACGGAACAGGGACAGCTGATCGGGGACCCGTCCGCCCGGGAGGCGAACATGTGGCTCAATCCGCAGAGCTGGAGTGTGATTTCCGGTCTGGCCACCAGGGAACAGGCAGATTCTGCTTTGGACAATGTATGGAAGCTGCTGAACTGCGAATACGGTGCTGCTCTTATGGCACCCCCGTTCCGTAAAACAGCATTCAAAGGCGCGTTGGCTGTCGTATACAATCCCGGTACCAAAGAAAATTCCGCTATATTCTCCCAGACGCAAGGATGGCTGATTCTGGCCGAGGCACTCCGGGGCAACGGAGACAGAGCATTTACCTATTATATGGAAAACTGTCCCGCCGCCCAGAATGACCGGGCAGAAATCCGGCGAATCGAGCCCTATTCTTACGGCCAGTTTACCGAGAGCCAGTTCAGCCCCTTCACGGGAAGGTCTCATGTGCATTGGCTTACCGGTACGGCCTCCACGATGATGGTCTCCGCGGTGGAAGGTATTCTGGGAATCCGCCCCCGACCGGAGGGCTTGATTCTGCAGCCGGCCCTTCCTGAGGAATGGGACGGGTATACCGCAGACAAATCTTTCCGCGGCTGCAGTCTGCATATTACCGTCGTCCGGGGTAACGACAAAAAGCTCCTGGTCAACGGCTGTGCCTGTGACGGGAACTTCATTCCGACCTCTCTCCTCGCGAAAAAAACCGAGATTTTACTGACAATCTGAGCAGTTGGTATTTCCGCAAGGACGGAGTTCCTCTGTTGTTGAACCGTCAACGCCGGAGACCCGGAGGAATTCTTCAAGATCCGAAGTATACATATCCGGATACGCAACAGAATAACGAACCACCGGCACAGCGGGGGGATTTCCATAAACATAAATTAATCATTCTAAAGCAAGACATAGAATCTTCTTTAGAGGGATTTCCTTATATTACAAGCCGGTAAAAGCCTCCTGAATTTAGATAACAGAGCTGGCGGAGAATCATTGGTTGCCGCACGCACTTGAGCGTATGCCCATGGTATTTCACGGTTGGCTGCTTGAGAAACGTCACATCATACAGCTGTGGGAAGTGTCAAACAGTTGACATATAGAAAAGAACCCTCCAACTTTGATAATTACGACGAGAATTGCATACTCGTTATCTGAGTTCTGACACGCCCCCTGCGAATATTTGATATACGAAACAATACTGAATACCTCTGAATCTTGCGCACCGTTTTTGGCAACATTTTCTATTTAAAATATAAAGGAGTTACGGAAATGATCGGAAGACAGGTAATCCATACCAATCAGGCATTCACGCTGGAAGAGCTGGAGCAGTTCATGCAGGCAAATTGGGACAAAGAGCATTACAATCATTTCGTGGTCGGGCGGCCCACGGCGGCATCCGTAGAGAAATACATTCTGCTGCCGGCTACCGAGCGGTTTATGGTAATTGTATTCCCGAGAAAAGCCGGAGGATTGTTCAGCAGGGAAAACAAAGTTGTGCTTTCCGTATGCGATACCCCAAAGGGCGCGGAGCAGGACATACTCCGCTCCATCCATTCCCACAATGCGTTTTTCGGCGCATGGAAGATTGACATCACTATGTCTATGGAAGATGAGCGGAAAGGCCCGGCAGAGGAAATACTTCAGAAATATACCGCGCATATGAAAGACCTGCTCGATGCGGCGGGTTATATCGGATAAGAGCGGACGGGATGCTGAGGAAAATTGGAGAGAACAGACATGCTGAAGAGATATTTTATCATTATTCTTTCCCTGCTGATGTGCATCAGCCTGGTCGCCTGCGGCAGTAAAACAGCGGATAACGGTTCCGCAGCTGCAACTGTTGTACAGGAACCTTCGGTACAGGAAAGCCCTTCCGGAAATGTTCCGGAGACGGGTTCGGAAGTCGTTCCGGAAACAGAAGCTGCGGCAATTCCTGCGGTTTTTGAGCCGGAGCAGTATGAAACCGATGCTTTGAGCTGGGAGTTTGATGCGGGAACCGGTACGCTTTCCGTTCACGGTTCAGGTCCGATGCGCAGCTATGCGGAAGAGCCGCCGGAGTGGGAAGATCATAAGGACAGTATATATACCCTGATATTGGATGCGGGAATAACCTCTGTGGGGGCATACGCATTCTTTGATTACGAAGCCCTCACGGAAGCCCGGCTGCCTGACAGCATCGAGGTAATCAGTGATTCCGCCTTCGATTACAATATCAGTCTTAGCACGATTACAATTCCGGCTTCGCTGAAATATGTGGGCAGCCGCGCGTTTTACAACACCCTGCTCTGGAATCCGGCAGATCTGGTCTTCCCGGAGGGTTGCGAGTATATCGGGGAGAGCGCATTCCATTCCGCGCTGAAAAGCAACGGCACGGTCTCCCTGCCGTCGTCACTGAAGGTTCTGGGAGACATGGCCTTTACCAATTCTTATCTTTCCGATTTCGTTGTTTCGGAAGGAAATCCGGTGTATTGCTCGGCAGAGCATGCAATCTATACGAAGGACAAAAAGACCCTTCTGATGCTGGCTCCCAATGCGGCAAGTCCGGCAGAATTCCGTATTCCGGACGGCGTGGAGCGGATTTCCGCCGAATGCTTCCATCTGATTCAGGGAATCGACTCGGTATATATTCCCGCCTCCGTGAAGGAGATTGCCGAGGCCTCATTCTTCTCCACTTTCAATCTGAAGGAAATCATCGTAGACGAGGCAAATCCGAACTACCGCTCTGAAAACGGGCTGCTTCTGAGCAAGGACGGAAAGCTGCTGCTTGCCTGGCCGGACGGAATGGAAATCGGCAGTGAGCTCATTATTCCGGACGGTGTGGAGCGGATTGGCTCTTACGTATTTTACGGACGTACAGACAGAGCGTATTCGGTAATCCTGCCGGAGAGCGTGAAGGAAATCGGAACCATGAGCCTGCCGAATCAGATAACATCTCTCAGCATTCCGGCGGGACTGAAGACAATCGATGCCAATGTTTTTTATAACAATATATATATCGAAAACATAATCTACCGGGGCACAGCAACGGATTGGCAGAGCATTTCCGTCGGAGAGGGCAATTCCGCATTGGACAGAATTGCAGTACAAACGAACTGAGAAGTATAATAGCGCCCAGTTGTGGAATATCTGCCACAATTGGGCGCAGTCATTTTGAGAAGCCTCAAATAAACATTGTCATATAGAGCGGTATTGTAATTTTTTTGTTCTTCAATCCAACATTCTGGTCAGCCAGCTTGTAGCCGAATAAGATATCTTCCTTTTTCAGAATGGTGTTCAGCGACTTTGTACCTGTTCTTCCCGCTTTCACTTCCACAGGGATAACGCCGTTATGACCGGAAAGGAGGAATTCCATCTCCAGGGTTCCCGGCTCATTTCTATAGAAGAACAGCTTTTTGTGGCCTGACTTAATAAGCAGATCTGCCACAAGTGCTTCATACAGACCGCCTTTTGCGGATTTCAAAACAGGATTCTTCAACGATTCATCAGAGAAGTCTTCGTCCTCCAGCAACGCTTTTTTCAGAGAAAAGTCATAAGAACAGATGAGCATCCCTATATCTGTGTGATATAAGCGCAAATTGTCATCCATTGCATACGTTTCCAAAGGATACTCAATTTTACTGACGTTCAAAATCGGGAATGCCATATTTGCGTTAATCAACCAGTCAATACTGGTTCCAAACTTTTTCGCGTTCCCATGGTGTTCAACAACAGAATACTGAAATTTATGGTTATCTTTTATGAGCTGGTAAGGGATTGACCGATAACATTTTTCAGCCTTGATTTTTATCTCAGGTTCGGAATATCTCGCAATATCAGCAATATAATCTCTAAAAATACGCCGCTGTACTTTGTCAGCTTCATAATAGTCGCCGGTGTTGATAAAAGTATTTACCGTTTCCGGCATTCCGCCAATCACCATATATTTTCTGAGATATGCCATCATGGCGGTATGAATCCCGTATGGAACCGGCTCCCGTTTTTCATAATAAGACCTGAGTTCCTCTATTATTGAACCGTCAACGCCGGATGCCCAGAGAAATTCCTCAAGATCCAAAGAATACATATCCAGATACTCAACAGATCCAACCGGGATGATTTTTGCTTTTTGAAAAAGAGTTGTGCAAATTATATATTCACACAACTCTAATTTTTTTGATTTGCAGTGCATGGAAAGACTTCTCAGCAGGAAAATTACAGACTCCGTTCCTTGAGACCGTGTTCCGCGGTATGGAGCCACTTTCCTTTCCGGTAATGAATGAACATGATGATGCCGGTAACTGCCCAGCTGACCACATAGCAGTAGGAAAGCACGGCCAGAGTATGGTGCCGCTGGAATACCGTGAAAATCCATACAATGCGGAGAAGGCAGACCCCGAGGCCAATCATCACCACAGGACTGACAGCATCGCCCGCCCCCCGGAGGACCCCGGACAATATTTCAACGACGGTCCAGGTGAAGTAGTAGGGAACAAAGTAGGTAAGAATTTTGTACGTGGTTTCAATGACAGCCGAGTCTTCTGTCAGTATTCCGAGGAAGGGTCTGGCCAGAAGCATAATCACAGAACTGAGAAACACCGTCATGATCATGGCAACAAGGAAGCCCTGACGGACGCAGAGCTTTACCCGGTCATAATTCTTTGCACCGATATTCTGTGCGATAAACGTCGTGACGGCAGCCCCGATGGCATTGCTGATTGCCCAGTAAACGCCGTCCACCTTGGAAGACATGGCCCAGGAAGCAACAACGACAGTTCCGAGAGTGTTGATACCGATCTGAACGGCCAGATTGGACAGAGAATACATGGAAGACTGCAGGCCAGAAGGAATCCCCAGCCTTGCCATGCTGGCAATATAGTTCCGGTTGAACCGGAAGGAACCGACCGTCAGGCGGTATTCCTGCTTCGTGGTCAGAAGGAGGCGGGTCAGGAGAATCATGTTCAGAACCTGTGCTAGCACCGTGGCAATGGCAACACCGAAAACGCCCCAGTGGAAGAAGACCACCAGCGTGAAATCCAGCACAATGTTGGTGAGGCAGGCAATTACCATGTATATAAAGGGATGGAAGGAATCACCTACAGCGCGCAGCATGTTCGATTCCATATTCAAAACCAGAATGAAAGGAACTCCGAGAAAGTAGACCCGCAGATACAGCGCTGACAGAGAAATCGTATCGGCAGGAGTTTTGAGCAGGCGAAGCATCCAGGGAGAAAGAAGAAGCCCGAAAACCATCAGAATGAGCCCCAGAACCGTGCAAACGATGAGGGCGGTTCCCGTAGCATGCTGTACGTCTTCCGAACGGCCGGCACCGTAAATCTGGGCAATGACCACCGATGCGCCGGTTGTCAGGGAAACAAAGAATCCCACCAGAACATTGATAATCATGGCCGAGCTCCCACCTACGGCAGCAAGTGCGGTCGTCCCTACAAATCTGCCGACGACCAGAGCATCGACGGCGTTATATAACTGCTGAATGCAGGTTCCGGCTGCAATCGGAAGGAAAAAGATCAGAAGTTTTTTCCAGACACAGCCGGTAGTAAGATTGTTTTTTTCTTGGATATCCATTATGCCTCAAACCATTTCAGTGCGTAGTCTGCAATTGCAGCTGAGAGTATTTTCAGATTTTTCCCGCCGGCGTTGACGGTAAGGTCAAAGCTGCTCTGATCCTTCCAGTCAGTTCCGGACAGAAGCTGCCGGGTCTGAACACGCTTTTTGTCAATCTTCCGGATGCCTTTGCGGATGTCAGATGCAGAAAGCTGATGGCCGTCCTTCTTTGTTTCATGGGACAGACAGCGTTCTATCCGGGAATCCAGATCGGCACAGACGAAAATCCGGAACGGATGATAGTCCCGCAGGATAATGTCCGCATTCCGGCCCACGATGATGCAGTCGTTGCCGACAGCGGCAATCTGCTCAATAATCTCCCGCTGTTTTTTCAGCAGCTCTGTCTGGGAAGAGGGCGTCAGCGTGAAGGAAACTAAAGTGTTCCGAAAGGTGACAGGCACAGAGTGCCAGTTGTGATTGTTCAGCACATTCCGGACGTATTCCGCGTCCAGCCCGCTTTCTTCTGCAAGCTGTTCAATGATTTCTTTGTCGTAGTAGTCCCAGCCCAGAAGATCGGAGAGCCGTTTTCCCAGTTCCCGTCCGCCGCTGCCGAACTGCCTGCTGATGGTGATGATTCTCATAATAACCTCCACAGGAAGGATAATTCGCACATTCATGCATATCATAATCCGAATTTTCAAAAAAGCAACTGTGCAAGCATACAAAAGTCTCCGGCTGCATACACAGCCGAAGACGGTGAAGTCATTTTGATTTAATTGTTCTCGTCGTTTTCCTTATCCTGCGCAATTTTCTGCTCTTCTTCATCCAGAACAATATCTGCGGCATAGGCATCCGTTTTGCTGAATTCATCGCCGGTCTCGGAAGACTCCTCGAGAGGATTCTCCAGACTGTCTATCAGTGCCTGACGCATTTCCATGACGCTTTCCAGCTCGTCCGGATCCGTTTCCGGATACTGAGGATTCATTTCTTTCAGAGTGTCCAGAACAATCCGGGAAACAATCAGACGGGAATACCACTTGTGATCCGAAGGAACGACATACCAGGGACTGTCCTTGGTGGAGGTGGTATTAATCATCTTCTCGAAAGCTTTCATGTACTCGTCCCAGTATCCCCGTTCTGCAATATCCCCGGAGGAAATCTTCCAGTTTTTCTTCGGCGTATCGATGCGGGAGATGAAGCGGCGAGCCTGTTCGTCCTTAGATACATTCAGGAAAATCTTTACCACTCGCGTGCCCGTGTTGAAGAGATACTTTTCAAAATCCCTGATCTGGCTGTAACGCTGGGAAATAACGTCAATATCCTTCAGTCTGTCCGGCCAGGTCTGATTCCTGTAAAGCTCGTGAACTTTACCTACCAGAACGTCTTCATAGTAGCTGCGGTTGAAAATGGAGATGTTGCCTTTTGCCGGCAGAGCACTCCAGAACCGCCAGAGGTAATCATGGCTGGCTTCTTCCGAAGAAGGAACCTTGAAGCAGTACTCCTTGACACCGTGGGGCGTCAGCGTGCTGAAGACGGTGCGGATGACGCCGTCTTTCCCGGCAGCGTCCATTGCCTGGAAAATGAAGATGACGCCTTCTTTTCTCTCGGCATACAGCTTCTGCTGCAGCTTGTTGATTTTGCGCAGGTTTTCGATGAACTCATCGACTGCCTCTTCCCGGTCGGAAAACTCCCCTTTATCCGCAGGATCAAACTTGCTGATATTCAGCTTTCTGGAACCGGAGTATCTGTACTTGTCGATTGAATGTGCCATTTTTTGTCCTTTCTTTAATGTATGACAGTAATTCTTTATTTAATTATACAATATATACATCGGATATGGTACTATAGGAAAGTAAAATTTTTGAAAAACTGCGATTTTTGCAGAGTTTTCCGGTATAAACAGTCTGCAGTGGCATGACGAGAGAGGAGACAGAAGATGGAAGACAAAATTTTGAAGGTGGAACTGAACGGGTTTCCGCAGAAGATTCATATCAAAGGCGATCCAAACAAGCCGATTCTTCTGTTCCTGCACGGCGGTCCGGGCGTGGCCAACCGTCACATGTGCGCCAAATACAATCAGGATCTGCTGGACAGCTTTATGGTAGTCGGCTGGGATCAGCGGGGAACCGGCGGCTCATACAGGGGCTGTGATCCGGAGACGCTTTCCATCGACCAGCTGACGGACGATGCAGCGGCTCTGGTGGAGTATCTGTGCAGGACATACAGCAAGGAGAAGATTTTTGCCATCGGCGGTTCCTGGGGTTCTCTGCTGGGAACAAAGCTTGCCTACCGGTATCCGGAACATCTCTACGCGTTTGTGGGCTTCGGTCAGTTTGTGGACGGCGAGCTGAACGAGAAGCTCTCTTACGAGTTTGCTCTCAGCGAGGCCAGAAAGGCAGGAGACCAGGAATCCGTGAAAAAACTGGAAGAACTGGGACCTCCCGTCATGGCCGTATACAAGGGCGGATATGACGGAATGCTGATTCAGCGGGAAGTCATGAACAAGTACGGCGGATATTCCAAAAAGAACCAGCACAAATCCTATACCGGCGGTCTGGCCAAGGCGTACCTCTTCTCCGGGGAATACACCCTTTCCGACACCTGGGGTGTGCTGAAAGGCAACCGGATGATTCTGGAAAAGATGTGGCCGGAAATCGGCAGAGTCAAGCTCCAGGAGGAATGCACGGAATTCAGGATTCCCTATTTCATTTTTGACGGCAGACTGGATAAAAATACGCCTGCCGACCTGGTAGAAGGCTACTTTGAAAAAATTCAGGCGCCCTGCAAGGAACTGATCTGGTTTGAGGAGTCAGGGCACAACCCGCTGATTGACGAGCCGGACAAATTCAAAAACCTCCTCCGCGACAGACTTCTGAAATACATATAACAAAAGCAAACCCGCCGTTTGGCGGGTTTGTGCTTTCAGTGAAGTTATGCAAAAGCTTTTTTGGAAAATCTCCGGTGGACGATGACGGAAAGCGTCACTGTGAGAATGTCCGCAGCAAGCTGCGACCAGACGATTCCCTGCATGCCGAAAACGGCATTGAACAGAAACAGCATGGGAATATTGAATCCCAGCCAGCGCATGACCCCGAGGAACAGGGATTCCCGGCCCCGTCCGTAACTGTTGAACAGATGCACATGGAAGAAGCTGAGAAACATGAAAATC
>JAZLHH010000067.1:0-22664 GCA_045616745.1 Candidatus Limivicinus sp.
GCTGATGAACGCCGTCGCACCGTCCGGATTATTTTTCAAACCGTTGAACAGAGATACAGCGGAGAGCTTTATTTCAAAAGCTCTCCGCTGTACGTTTACCTGTATTCAGTCAACGAGTGAGATTACCACTCCAGGTTCTTTTCAGTTTCCTTGCAGAACACGTGTGCGGAAGCACCGCTGAACGTGAAGAACATCTCATCGCCCTGCTTGTGGTTGAGGTCGGCGCTTTCCGTGGGAACAATCAGGATCACATCCTTGCCTTCTGCCGATACATGCAGATGGACAGAAGAACCCATCATTTCTGAGACGTCGATCTTGGCAGGAATGCCTTTGTCTGCCAGGCGGGTATGCTCGGGACGGATACCCAGGGTAACATCCTGGCTCTTGACGCCATTGGCTGCCAGGCGGGCTTCCTTCTCTTCGCTGAGTTCAATCTTCTCTCCGCCCAGTTCTACGAAGTACTTGCCGGATTCTTCCGTCAGCTTCGCATCGAAGAAGTTCATCTGCGGCGTGCCGATAAAGCCGGCAACAAACAGATTGCGGGGATTGTTGAACACTTCCTGAGGAGTGCCGATCTGCTGGATATAGCCGTCACGCATGATAACGATTCTGTCACCCAATGTCATGGCTTCCGTCTGGTCATGAGTAACGTATACGAACGTGGTGTTGATTCTTTCGCGAAGTTTGATTATCTCGGCGCGCATCTGGTTTCTCAGCTTTGCATCCAGGTTGGACAGTGGTTCGTCCATCAGGAAAACGGCAGGGTCACGGACGATTGCACGGCCAATAGCAACTCTCTGACGCTGGCCGCCGGACAATGCCTTCGGCTTTCTGTCGAGGTACTGGGTAATGTCCAGAATTTCTGCAGCTTCGCGAACCTTCTGGTCAATGACGTCCTTCTTCTCCTTGCGGAGCTTCAGGGAGAACGCCATGTTTTCATAAACCGTCATGTGAGGATAGAGAGCATAGTTCTGGAAGACCATTGCGATGTCTCTGTCTTTGGGAGCAACGTCATTCATCAGCTTGCCGTCAATCAGGAGCTCGCCTTCGGTGATTTCTTCCAGACCGGCAATCATGCGGAGCGTGGTGGACTTTCCGCAGCCGGAAGGTCCGACCAGAACGATGAATTCCTTGTCTGCAATGTCCAGATTGAATTCCTGAACGGCAACAACGCCCTGCTCGGTAATCTGGAGATGGGCTTTCCCTTCCTGGGGTTCTTCGTTCTTCTTTTTGTTCTTTTTCTTATCCTCTCCGGACACGAAGGGATAAATCTTCTTGATGTTCTTTAACTGAACAGTTGCCATAATACTCGCTCCGGAAATCCTGCCTTCGCAAGGGACCTCCTCAGTCAGGGCTTTGCCGCTGACCATTAACGGCATGTCTCCACAATGCCGCACCCCGAGCGCGGGGATAACTCCTCCTTTTTTTAGGTATCCCGGAACTAAGTTATGGAGAGCCCCGGAACCCATGAATTCTATTTTATCATACAGATAAATGCCGTTGTTGTCCAGCATTTTCCGCAGGAATCCGGCATTTTTTTGAAAAACATAGTTTCATTTCTCTTCACTTGTGCTATTATTATATTAATGTTGTTATTATGATTTTTTCCGGTTGGCAAACGGCCGTGCAATACCCATTCTGAAGAAAGGAGAATGCAAATGAAACTCAACGCACCCAAGAACATTACGTTCTATATCTGCTGCGCTCTGATTGTTCTCGGAATTATCCTTTTCTTTGTGAACAAAGTCCTTGGATTTGTTCTTCTCGCAATCGGTGCTGTTGTGCTCGCGCTTGGCTGCTACCTCACGGGCCTCTGATTCTGAAAAGACCGCTTCGGCGGTCTTTTGTGCATCTGACCTTCCGGTTGGTGGATTCCGCTCCGGAAGTTTTTATACTTTTTAATGAGAAAGAGGAGTGTTTATGTCTTTCCTGATTTCCGATCCCGACTATCACTATCATCCGATTTACCGGTTCTACGGCTGGGAACATGCCGGCGAATTCCCGCCCGTCAGGGAATGCGGCTGTAGCAGCATCGGAGAATGCTATCTCCGGCTGCTGTCCTCCTGGAGCATTGATACCTGCTCCGAGCGTTTTCGCCCGCTCTGGTCCGAAGAGAATCCGACGGCCGGGCAGTGTACGATTACCGCGGCCCTGGTACATGAATTCTTCGGCGGCGAGGTGCTGCAGCTCCCGCTGCCGGCTGGCGGCTTTCACAGCTTCAACCGTCTGAACAATGTCATCATTGACCTCGCCTGCGAGCAGTTCGGCAAGGACGCACTGCTGGATTTTGCGCACGCACTTCCGGCAGATCCCGCCTCTCTCCTCAGCGCCCCGGATAAGCTTGCCCGCTACGAACTGCTGAAAAAGAACTTCCTGGCCGGCATCTGACAGATGCCGAACCGGGCGGCACTGTCTCATTGCAAAACATCTCTGCATGATATACAATTGTTAACGGTCATTTTTGAATAAACATTCTGAAAGCGAGGAAAAAATGAGTAAAATCTACACAAACGCCGTCATCCACACCGAAGATCCGAAGAATCCCCTGGCGGATACCGTGGTAATTGAAAACGGAAAGTTCAGCTATGTCGGAAAAGCAGAGGACTGCTGTGCCGTCCAGGCCGGTGACGAGGTTGTCGATCTCGGCGGCAAATTTGTCGTCCCGGGCCTCATCGATTCGCACCAGCACTGGGGTCTGCCCTGTGTAACTTCCGGAAAGCATGCCAATCCCATGCCCTTCATCATTACAGAGAAAATTGAAGATGCGCTTGCTCAGATGGATGAATTTGTAAAAACACATCCGGATTTTACCTGTTATAAGGCGATGGCCGGCAAGAAGGAAGACTGGGGCAGAACCTTGACAAGATATGATCTGGATGCAATCTGCAAAGAGAAACCGTTTATGGTAATCGATATGGGGGCACACTCCTTCACCGGAAACTCAAAGCTCCTGGAAGCGTTGAATGTTACCAAAGATACCCCGGATCCCGTACCGGGTTTTGTATACTGGCAGAGAGATGAAAACGGCGAGCCTACCGGTCTGGGCGCTGAGTTCACGCAGGCGATGGCCATGCGGAAGGTCAATACCGTTCCTTATGAAGATATCGCCGATAACATCATGGAAATTGTAAATTACAATATTTCCAGAGGAATCACCGGTGCCTATGATGCAGGCTTATTCATGGACGAGGAAAAATTCCTGGATTCCATCAAGACGCTGGAAAAAGAAGGAAAACTGAAAAACCGTGTTTCTTTAAGCTATTGCGTATATCTTCCCGAAAGAGCAAAGGATGCCGTCAAAAAGCAGCTCGAATACAAAGAGAAGTACGAATCCGACCTGATTACGCTGGATACCATTAAAATCTTCCTGGACGGAACGATTACCGAGGCCTCTGCCAACCTGACCCGGCCGTACATCAACGGAAAGAGCGGGCAGGGCGGATGCCTGCTGTCGCCGGAGGAACTCTACAGGCTGTTCAGCGAAGCCAATGAAGCCGGCTTCAACGTGCACATGCACACCATCGGCGACGCCACCGCGAAGCGCATCATCGATACGCTCAAAAAGATGGAAGAAGACGGCATAGAGCTGAAGGTAAAATTTGTCATCGCGCATCTGCAGCTGATATTGGATGATTACATCCCTGAACTGGCAAAGCACAATATTTATCTGAATCTGACCCCGTTCTGGGCCAATTACAACGAGGCCATGTATCATTCCAGCGACATTGTTGTTCTCCCCGAAGGCATGCGTTCCAACCGCTTCCAATCCTATTGGAAGACCGGCGCTGTCTGCGCTTATTCCTCCGACGTTACCGTGCTGCCCAGCCTTGTCGGTGACGCCTATCTGAAGCCCTTTGTCGGCATTGAAGTCGGCATGAGACGCCTGGCCGTCGGCGAGGCGGATGAGAAGTGGGTTGACGATCCCGCCGAGAAGCTCACGCTGGATCAGCTGCTGACAGGCTTCACAATCAACGGTGCCCGGCAGTGCTCCTGGGAAGCGGAAACCGGCTCCATCGAAGTCGGCAAGTCTGCCGACATGGTGGTTCTGGACAGAAACCTCTATGATATTCCCGTCGAAACCATCCACGAAACCGAGCCCCTGATTACGATTTTCCGGGGCGAGGAAGTATACAGGGCATAATCGCCGCCTCGCCATGTCGCCACAGCACTGATTCAAAAATATATGAAAAAGGAAGGACTCCGGTCCTTCCTTTTCTGCTTATTATCCGATTTTGACGATGTATCCGGGTTTTCTCTCTTTCGGGACGGGGAGTGCACAGTCCGCATAACCTAAAATGCAGTTGCCGACACCTTCCCAGCCGTCGCCGATTCCCCACTTTTCCATCAGAGCCTTGCCTTCCGGCAGGTCAAAGGTCTGCCGGGCACGGTTAATCCAGCAGGAGCCCAGGCCCTCGGCATAGGCGGCATTCATCATGTTCCCGAGAACCAGAGAAGCATCCTGCACGCCGTTGGGATTCCCCTTTTCGGCGAAAACCACAACCACGCAGGGAGCACCGTAGAACGGGTCACTGTCTGTTCCGTTGATCTGTGCGTTCAGCTTCCGCATCACGGCGATATCCTCGGCATCCCGTACGGCGACGATGAGGGGACTCTGGGTACCCTTTGCCGTGGGGGCATAAGTTGCTGCCTTCAGAACCGCATCCAGCTCTTCTTCTCGGATCTGCTGCGGCAGGTATTTTCTGATACTGCGCCGCTCCAGCAGACATTGCATTGCATCCATAAAATCTCTTCCTTCCTTCTTTCTTTATTCTGCAGACGGCGTTTCCGGGGCTTCTTCCGCCGGCTGTTCTTCTTCCGTTCCCTTTTCCGTTTTCTCGATGCAGATGACCTTGGAACCCGGGTTCGGGCGCATCACGCGAACGCCCTGGGTGGCTCTGCCCTTTTCGCCGATATCGGCAACATTTACGCGGATAATCGTACCGTCGTCCGTAATGACCAGCAGATCGTCATCCGAGTTGACAAAGGCAACATCTGCCACTTTTCCGGTTTTTTCCGTTACCTTGTAGTTCCGGATTCCCATGCCGCCCCGCTTGTGGACGGAGTACTCTTCCAGGTAGGTTCTCTTGCCGTAACCGTTTTCCGTGACCGTAAGCACCGTCGTCCCCTGGGAGGAGGAGCCTGCACCGATTACTTTATCCCCTTCTCTGAGCTTGATGCCGCGAACACCGGTGGCATTTCTGCCCATGGCTCTGGCGTCCGTCTCCGGGAAGGACATCGCCGCACCGTCTCTCGTAGCCAGCGTTACGGTTTCATCGCCCTTTGTCTGGAGAACGGTAACGAGTTCATCGCCTTCATCCAGATTGATTGCACGGATGCCGGTACTGCGGATGTTCTTCAGCGCTTTCTGTTCCAGGCGCGTTACGGTGCCGTTCTTTGTGACGAAGATCAGGTAGGCATCCTCGTCAATCGCTCTGGCGGCTATCATGGCGCTGATTTTTTCCGGCTCACCGCCGTTGTCCAGCGGCAGGATATTCACAATGTTGGTTCCCTTGGCCGCTCTCTGCGCGGAGGGGATGGTATAGCCCTTCTTCATATAGGCGCGGCCGGAGTTCATGAAGAAGAGAATGTTGTCGTGGGTGGATGCCGTAAAGACGGTTTCCACGAAGTCCTCTTCCTTCGTGGCCATCGCGCGGATTCCCTTTCCGCCTCTGCCCTGGGACCGGTATTCATTGACATTCAGCCGCTTGATATACCCGGCGTGGGTCAGCGTGAAGACGCACTGCTCTTCCTGAATCAGATCCTCGTCCTCCAGATCCTCTTCCACGTCCTGAATCTCCGTGAGGCGGTCATCGCCGTATTTGTCGCGGATGGCAATCAGCTCTTCCTTGAGCACGCCCCGGATCATCTCCGGGCTTTCCAGAAGTTCCCGGTAATAGGCTATCTTCTGCTCCAGCTCCTTATATTCATTCTCCAGCTTCTCCCGGTTGAGACCCTGAAGCTGAATCAGACGCATATCGCAGATTGCCTGCGCCTGCACATCGTCCAGCCCGAAGCGCGCCATGAGATTGGCTTTGGCATCATCATAGCTGCTGCGGATGATGCGGATGACTTCATCGATATTGTCCTGGGCAATCAGCAGGCCTTCCAGCAGATGGGCCCGCTCCTCGGCCTTTTTCAGATCAAACCGGGTCCTGCGGACAATCAGATCCTCCTGGAACGTCAGATATTCTTCCAGAATATGCCGGAGGCTGAGAATCTTCGGCTGCTTCTGATCATTCACCAGCGCCAGCATATTGATGGAAAAGCTGCTCTGAAGCGAAGTCTGGGCGAAGAGCCGGTTCAGCACCACCTGCGGGTTGGCATCCCGCTTCAGTTCGATAACGACACGCATGCCGTTTCTGTCGGTTTCATCGCGGAGGTCAGATATGCCTTCCAGCCGTTTATCGTGAATCTGGTCAGCGATGTTCTTAATGAGCATGCGCTTGTTGACCTGATACGGCAGTTCGGTAATGATAATTCTGGTGCGTTTGTCTTTTCCGTATTCCTCGAATTCGGCTTTAGCCCGGACAACAATCCTGCCTCTGCCGGTGGCATAGGCCTGACGGATGCCGCTTCTGCCCATGATAATGCCCTTGGTGGGGAAGTCCGGACCCTGGATATGCTCCATCAGATCGGAAAGCGTCGCTTCCGGATTGTCCAGCACGCAGATGCAGGCGTTGATGACCTCCCGCAGATTGTGGGGCGGGATGTTCGTTGCCATACCGACGGCAATGCCGCTGGAGCCGTTGACCAGCAGATTGGGGAAGCGGGAAGGAAGCACCCGGGGTTCCTTCCGGGATTCATCGAAGTTCGGATCCCAGTCCACGGTTTCCTTGTCGATATCCCGCAGCATCTCGTTGGAGATTTTGGAGAGTCGGGCTTCCGTGTATCGGTAGGCTGCCGGCGGGTCTCCGTCCACAGAACCGAAGTTTCCGTGCCCGTCAACGAGCATGTAGCGCATGGAGAAGTCCTGTGCCATACGGACCATGGCGTCATAGACGGAGGCGTCTCCGTGAGGATGGAAGTGACCCAGAACGTCACCGACGCAGGTGGCGGACTTCTTGAATGCCTTGTCGGAGGTCAGCCCTCCTTCGTACATGGTATAGAGAATTCTCCGGTGTACCGGCTTCAGACCGTCTCTCACATCGGGGAGTGCTCTCCCGACAATCACGGACATGGCATAGTCCAGATAGCTGGACTGCATCTCGCTTGCCAGTTCGGATTCTGTAATAATCTGGTTGGGGAAGGCGATGTCTTCCGGCTTGTAGTCTCTTTTATGTGCCATTTTTGCCTTCCTTTCTTAAATATCCAGATTCCCGACGTTGCGGGCGTTGGCTTCAATCCACTGACGCCGGGGTTCTACTTCCTCGCCCATCAGCACATTAAAAATCTGATCCGCCTCAATGGCATCGCCGAGAGTAACGCGGCGCAGGCTGCGCTGCTCCGGGTCCATCGTTGTTTCCCAGAGCTCGTGCGGGTCCATTTCGCCCAGACCTTTGAACCGGGAGATGTCCACCTTTGCGCCCGGATTGTCGGCGCGCATTTCCGCAGAGATTTTATCCCGCTCCTCGTCGGAATAGGCCACCCGGGTCTGCTTGCCGCGAGTCAGCTTATACAGCGGCGGCACGGCAGAGTAGACATAGCCGTTTTCAATGAGTGGGCGCATGTAGCGGAAGAAGAAGGTGAGCAGCAGCGTGCGGATATGACTGCCGTCCACATCGGCATCCGCCATGATGATAATCTTGTGATACCGCAGTTTCTCCATGTTGAACTCTTCCCCGATGCCTGCACCCAGGGCAACAATCAGAGGATAGAGCTTGTCGTTTCCGTAAATCTTGTCGGCACGGGCCTTTTCCACGTTGAGCATCTTGCCCCACATGGCAAGGATTGCCTGGAAGCGGCTGTCGCGCCCCTGAATGGCGGAGCCGGCAGCGGAGTCGCCCTCTACGATATAAATCTCGCAGAGAGAAGGATCTCTTTCATTGCAGTCCTGCAGCTTATCCGGCATCTGGCCGCTCTCCAGCCCCGTCTTTCTGCGGACGGTTTCCTTGGCCTTCCGGGCCGCTTCTCTGGCGCGGTTGGCCAGCATGGCCTTTTCCAGAATCGCCTTGGCCGTGGCCGGATGCTCTTCAAAGTACTCACCCAGCTGCTCCGTTACCATGCCGTCCACCAGTGTGCGGATATAGGCATTGCCCAGCTTCTGCTTCGTCTGCCCTTCGAACTGTGCCTCCGGCAGCTTCACGGAAATCACCGCGGCAATACCTTCCCTCACATCTTCACCGGTGAGCTTGTCGGCATCGGTTTTGATGATGTTGTTCCGGACGCCGTAGCTGTTGATGACTCTCGTCAGCGCGGCTTTGAATCCGGCTTCGTGCATGCCGCCTTCCGGGGTATGCACATCGTTCGCGAAGGAGATGATATTTTCATAGTAGCTGTCCGAATACTGCAGAGCGATTTCCGCATAGGCTTCGTCCTTGGTACCGGACATGTAGATGACATCCTCATGAATCAGATTCTTTCCGATGCCGTTATTGATGAACTGTACGTATTCCCGGATTCCTCCGTTGTAGCAGAGAGAATCCGCCTGCTCTTTACCTTCTCTTTTGTCTTCAATGCTGATCTTCAGGCCGCCGTTCAGAAACGCCTGCTGACGCATGCGGGTATGGAGCGTTTCATAGTTGTAGACGGTATCGTCGAACATCTCTGCATCCGGCTTGAAGCGGACGGTGGTTCCGGTTCTGTCCGTTGTTCCGATAATCTTGATTGCTTCGGTAATCGCACCGCGGGAAAAACGCATTTCATAGATTTTTCCGTCTCTGTGTACGTGGACCTCCAGCCATTCGGACAGCGCATTGACGACGGAAGCGCCGACGCCGTGAAGACCGCCGGAGACCTTGTAACCGCCGTTGCCGAACTTGCCGCCGGCGTGGAGTACCGTAAATACCACTTCCAGAGCGGACTTCCCCGTCTGCTCCTGGATATCGACGGGAATACCGCGGCCGTTGTCCCGCACGCAGATGACATCTCCCGGTTCAATTATGACTTCCACGTGGTCGCAGTATCCTGCCAGTGCTTCATCGATGGAGTTGTCCACGATTTCATAGACAAGATGATGAAGTCCGGAGGTGGAGGTAGAGCCGATATACATGCCCGGGCGTTTCCGGACCGCTTCGAGCCCTTCCAGAACCTGAATCTGCGAAGCACCGTATTCCTGTGTTACTTTTTCGTTAAATTCCTGATCAGCCATTGAATTATTGTTCCTCGATTCGTTTTATCAGCGTGGATGAAGAAGGGCCGGAGAGAATTACATCTCCGTTTTTCATTACCACAAATGTGCGGGGGATATCTTCTGCGGCATTTCTGACATTGCCGGAACGTTCCCTTTCATTGAGAAATCCTCGCGTAATTTTAGACTGTGACGTAATATCCAGATCGAAAATCCCGATGATTTCCGTTTTGTTTTCAAATCTGCCGGAGCCGAGAGAAAGGTACATCATCCGATTCTCCCTCTCTCCACGGGAAGAATTTTTCCGCCGGTTCTTCCGGAGATTCCTTCGTCTTCACAGCAGGTGATGAGCGTCTGCCCTCCGCCGATGCTGTTCAGGACGAATTCCTGCCGACGACTGTCCAGCTCGGAGAGAACATCGTCCAGAAGCAGAATCGGGTATTCTCCTGTTTCCTTCCGGAGGATTTCCCGCTCGGCCAGCTTGAGACTCAAAGCGGCCGTTCTCGTCTGCCCCTGCGAAGCGAAGGCGCGGGCGGACATGCCGTTAATCATAATTTCCAGATCGTCTTTGTGCGCTCCGGTCAGACACTGCTCGCTTTCCAGCTCCGCTGTGCGGTGGGACTCGAAGTGCTGCAGAACCTGGTAATAGATTTCCTTTTCCGAAGCCAGAGGATCCGTTACCGTGGAAACCGTACGGTAGAAGGTCTCCATGGTTTCCCCCGAGGAGAACTCTTCGTGAATTTCTCTGGCCGCCTCCGCCAGGCGGAGCGTATAGGAGGCCCGGTAGCGGATGATTCTGGCGCTGCAGCGGCAGATGCCGTCGGAAAACTCATCCAGCGTGTCCAGAAGCGACGGTTTTTCATACCGATCCTTCAGAATTCGCGTTTTATGCTCCAGCAGCCGGTTCAGTTCTGTGAGTGCATCGGCATACTGGGGCTTAATCTGAGAAACCGCGTTATCTAAAAGCCGGCGTCGTACGGCAGCCCCTTCCCGAATCAGACCGAGATCATCCGGAGAAAACAGAACGGTATTTACCGTCTGCCCCAGCTCGGAAGCGGACTTCTTTACCCCGTTGACCAGAATTCTCTTTGCTTGACCGGGTTTGAAATCAATACTGATCGTCTGGTCTCTGTCATGAGACCGGACGTCTGCCAGAATATTGGCAGAGGAATAGGCAAAATTCACAAGCTCTTTATCAAAGCGGGTTCGGAAGCTTCTCCCCGCAGAAAGAAGATAAACGCTTTCCAGAAGATTCGTTTTCCCCTGCGCGTTGTTTCCGCAGATGATATTGATTGCCGGGTCGAATTCCGCAGTTTCAAACTCGTAATTCCGGAACCCGGTAAGGGCAATTTTCTTAATCTTCATGAACAACCAGAAGCCGGTTTCCTGCAAATTCGACGGTATCTCCGGGATAAATCTTTTTGCCGCGCATCGTGCATGTTTCCCCGTTCACGGAAACCATTCCCTCGGCAATAACGGCTTTCGATTCTCCGCCGCTTCCCGTCAGCGCGGCAAACTTCAGCAGTGCGTCCAGCTTGATGAACTCCGTCTGAATGGCAATTTCTTCCATGTGCTGACTCCGATTACTGGTGCAGACGGACCGGAAGAATCATATATGTATATTTTCCGTTATCTTCCGTTGCGCGGATAATGCAGGGGGAAGAGGATGTATTCATGCAGAATCTGATTTTCTCGCCTTCGGCAGCCTTCAGAGCATCCATAATATATCTGTCATTGAAACCGATCAGCGTACCTTCGCCGGAGCCCTCGCAGCTGCAGGTATCTTCTGCCTTTCCCATCGGCGTCAGGCAGAGGCAATCTATGCTGCTGTCGTTGAAGGTCATGCGTACAGGGTTTCCGTTCTTTTCGCTGAGCATCAGGGATACTCTGTCTATGACCTGAATCAGTTCCTGCCTCTCAATTTCCACTTCATAACGGAAATTCTCCGGGACGGATTTTTTGTGATTCAGAAATTCTCCTTCCAGACGGCGCGTAATGACCACATTATTTTCTATGGTAAAGGAAATATGCTTTTCTCCCACGGAAATGTCCACGGGAACATTGCTGTCCTTGCATATTTTTTCAACATCGGAAAGGGCAAATCCGGGGACTACGAAGCTGCAGTTTTCATTGCTGCTGTTTTCTATGGTTTCCGTTCTTCTTGCCAGACGGTAACCGTCGACAGAAACCAGCGTTAACCTGTCTTCTTCGATTTCGAAAAGAGTACCTGTATAAATCGGGCGGATTTCTTCTCTCGATACGGCAAAAATCGTTTTTGCAATCATTTCCTTGAGCATGCCCTGGGGTATGGAAACATGATTCAAACCGTCGAAGGAGGGTATTTCCGGATATTCCTTCGGATCCAGTCCCATGAAATTATATTCGCTCTTTCCGCATTTGACATTGATGCCGTTATCGGCATTGCAGGAGACGGAAACCAGACCGTCAGGCAGACGGCGAATCATTTCACTGAAAAGTCGGGCATTGATGACTGCCGTGCCGGATTCCAGAATATCCGCATCAAAAGTGGTATAAATTGCTTTTTTGAGATCATAGCCCGTTACCCGGACGTTTTCTCCTACGGAAATCATCAGACCTTCCAGAGAGGAAATAGGGCTTTTGGAGGGAACAGCGCGGGAAGTGGTATTGATGGCATCCTGGATCATCGACTTTTCGCAAATAAACTTCATGACAAAAATCCTCTTTATAAGTAAATAAATATTATTTTTTAGTTTTAGAAAGTAATAGAGAAAAAAGCTGTGGAAAACTGCGAAAAATGCACTGTTTACAGAGGGTTCCGATGTTTATTGTTTTGTGGAGAAAATGAAAACAAATCGGGGAAAACCGGAAACAGAAATTACCCACAGATAATTATTAACTTTTCCACGGAGAAATGTGGAAATCAGACGGAGTTGATATTGGAGGAAATATCGCGGATTTTCGACTTCATCATCGGGTCGGTATTCATGAGATCTTCAATTTTCTTGATGGAGGAAAGAACCGTGGCATGGTTTCTGCCTTCAAACTCCTTGCCGATGTCAGCAAGGGAGAGATTGGTGAGCGTCCGCATGAGATACATGGCAGTCTGGCGGGCTTCAGTGATATTCTTCGTCCGGTTCTGACCGCGAAGATCGGAAGCATCCAGATTGTAATAGCGGGAGGTTTCCCGAATGATTTTTTCCGGCGTCGGAATATCATTGCCGGATTTGGTAACGTCATCAATGGCGCGTTTGACGCTGTCCGTCGTAATGACTTCATTCAGAATCTCCCGATATGCCGTTAATTTTTTGATGACGCCTTCCAGCTGGCGGATATTTGCCGTGACATTATTGGCGATATATTCCACGGCGTCATTGGAAAGGGAAAGACCCAGACCGGCGGCCTTATTCCGGATGATTACCATACGGGTTTCAAAATCGGGGGGCTGTACATCCGCCAGGACGCCGCCTTCAAAACGGGTCCGGAGTCTGTCTTCCAGCGTGTTCATTTCTTTCGGAGGACGGTCGGAGGTGATAACAATCTGATGCCCGTCTTCATAAATCTTATTGAAGGTATGAAAGAATTCTTCCTGCGTGGCCGGCTTGCCGGCGATAAACTGGACGTCATCCATCAGAAACAGGTCCACATTCCGGAACTCATTGCGAAACTCTTCCGAACGGCGGTTCTGAATGGATTCCACCATGCGGTTGGTGAACTCGTCGCCCTTCACATAAGCAATCTTTTTACTGGGGTCAGATTCCTTGATCGCCTGACCGATGGCAAAGAGAAGGTGGGTTTTTCCCAGGCCGGAGTTGCCGTAAATGAACAGCGGGTTATATTCCACACCGCCGGGGTGATCGGCGACCGCCTTTGCGGCAGCATAGGCAAAGCGATTGCTGTTGCCGACAATGAACCTGTCGAAAGTGAAGCCTGCCATTTCCGGAATGTCCTTATAGACCTTCTGATTTCTGTTTTCCCGATAATCATTCAGTTCTTCAGAACCGGAGAGAACCGAGAGCTCAAAATCGCAGGCAAACAGGTCATACAGAGCCTTTTTGATGGCAGTACCGAAGCGATTGACAATAATGTCCCGCTTGAAATCATTGCTGGTGCAAAGCACCAGACGACAGTCGTCAAGGTCAACGGCTTCGCAGTCGTCAAACCAGGTGGCCAGGGCCGTGGGCGTCAGATTCTGGGAAAGAATATTCTTTACTTCTTGCCATATATCGCTGACAGAATTCATAGTTTCCACCTCAATGTGCAAATATACCCATTATTTTCAACATTATATCATGTGACTGTGGAAAAGTCTATCTGTTATATTATAATAATGTAGAAAATATCAAAGTTTTTCCGGTAAAAAGACAAAAAACAGCTCCGGATTTTTCCGGAGCTGTGAAAACATTCCGTATTATTTTTTAGGAACAAGAACTCTGGTATTTCCCATGTAGGGCCACAGCGGTTCCGGAACCGTGATACTGCCGTCTGCCTGGAGATGATTCTCCAGCAGCGCAATGAGCATGCGGGGAGGCGCTACGACGGTGTTGTTCAGCGTATGCGGGAGATACATTTTGCCGTCGGCCCCCTTGACCCGCATCTTCAGACGTCTTGCCTGTGCATCTCCGAGATTGGAGCAGGAGCAGACCTCAAAGTACTTCTGCTGCCGGGGAGACCAGGCTTCGATATCGCAGGACTTCACTTTGAGATCGGCCAGATCGCCGGAGCAGCACTCCAGCTGGCGCACGGGGATTTCGAGAGAACGGAACAGGTCTACGGAATAGCGCCACATCTTTTCATACCAGTCAAAGGATTCTTCCGGTTTGCAGACAACAATCATTTCCTGTTTTTCAAACTGGTGGATGCGATAAACACCGCGCTCTTCAATACCGTGAGCGCCCTTTTCCTTCCGGAAGCAGGGGGAATAGCTGGTCAGCGTCTGCGGAAGCGTTTCTTCCGGAATAATCTGATCAATGAATTTGCCAATCATGGAATGCTCCGAGGTGCCGATCAGATAAAGATCTTCCCCTTCGATTTTGTACATCATGGCATCCATATCGGTCTGGCTCATGACACCTTCCACAACATTGCCGTGAATCATGAAGGGAGGAATATAATAGGTGAATCCCTTGCCGATCATAAAATCTCTGGCATAGGCGAGAACAGCGGAATGCAGCCGGGCGATATCTCCCTTCAGATAATAGAAACCATTGCCGGCGACGCGGCCGGCGGCATCCATTTCCACGCCGTCCAGTTTCTCCATGATTTCCGTGTGATAGGGAATCTCATAATCCGGAACCAGAGGTTCGCCGAAGCGCTCCACCTCCACATTGGCGCTGTCATCCGGGCCAATCGGCACAGAGGGGTCAATGATATTGGGAATCTTCAGCATGATTTCATGAATCTTCCCGCTGAATTCACCTTCCAGCTTTTCCAGCTCTGCCAGACGTGCAGCATTGGCACTGACCTGCTTTTTGACTTCTTCCGCTTCTTCCTTTTTACCCTGCCCCATCAGCATGCCGATCTGTTTGGAAAGGCTGTTCCGCGCAGCGCGAATGTTGCTGGCTTCAGTGATGGCAGCACGGTTCTTCTCATCCAGGTCGATGACCTCATCCACCAGCGGGAGCTTGGCATCCTGGAACTTCTTTCGGATGTTCTCTTTTACGAGTTCCGGGTTTTCTCTTAAAAACTTGATGTCTAACATAATATATACCTCACTTGATGTTTTTCAGTTTTTCAATTAAGGATTCGCGGTCGTCAGCACCGTAAAACTCAATTTCCAGACGACCGACCTTCCTGCCGTCTACCAGACGGACCTTTCTGCCCAGAAGAGAGGACAGATTCTCCGAAACCTCTTTTGCATAGTCGATGGTACCGCAATCTTTTTCGGGCCTGTCTTTTCCCAGAGAAGCCGCCATGCTTTCCGCTCTGCGGACAGAAAGATTCTTCTCCATGATTTCGTTGGCCAGCGCCAGCTGCTGTTCCGGGTCGGACACAGACAGAAGTGCTCTGGCATGTCCGGCAGAGAGAGAACCCTTCTCCACCAGAGAGAGGACCGCGGGACTGAGGCTGAGAAGCCGCATGGAATTTGTCACAGCCGGACGGGACTTCCCGACACTGAGCGCGGCTTCCTCCTGCGTGAGACCATAGTCTTCTATCAGAGACCGATATCCCCGGGCTTCTTCCACGGGATTCAGATCTTCCCTCTGCAGATTTTCGACCAGTGCAAGCTCGGCTGTGGTACGGTCATCCGCTTCGATGATATTGACGGGAACTTCCGTCAACCCCGCCAGACGGGAGGCGCGCCATCGGCGCTCTCCGGCGATAATCTGATAATAGCCGCTGTCCAGCTTTCTCACGGTAATCGGCTGAATCAGGCCATAGCGTGCAATGGAATCTGCCAGCGTGCCGAGAGCTTCTTCATCAAAATACTCTCTCGGCTGTTCTGCCCGAGGCTCCAGACGAGAAATTGGAAGAGTGCTGACGGACTCTCCGGATCCTTCCTCTTCTCCAAACAGAACACCCAGCCCGGTGCCGAGCGCTTTTCGTTCTTTTCCTGCCATATTAACCTCCGTTTCTTGCAAGAAATTCTTCAGCAAAGTCCCGGTATGCCCGGCTGCCGCGGCAGCTCCTGTCATAGACGATGCCCGGAATGCCGTGCGAAGGGGCCTCCGAGAGGCGGACAGAACGGGGAATCGGGACGGAATATACTTTGTCTCCCAGGAAGCTTCGCAATTCCTTTTCCACCTGAATGGTCAGGTTTGTCCGGGGATCATACATAGTGAGAAGAATGCCTTCCACGTCCAACTTCGGGTTGAGACGTTTTTTTGTCAGCTTGATGCTGTTCATCAGGTCCGCCAGACCTTCCAGCGCGTAATATTCGCACTGCATTGGAATGAGAACCGTATCTGCGGCTACCAGAGCATTCACCGTGAGCAGTTCGAGGGAAGGCGGGCAGTCAATGAAAATGAAATCGTAGTCCTCATAAAGCGCCCGGAGGGCATTGCGGAGTACAGACTCTCTCTGCTCTGCCAGGGTCAGCTCCACTGTGGCGGCGGCCAGATTTCGGCCGGCGGGAACAACATCGCCATATTCCGTCTTCTGAATACAGCGGAAGATATCCTCCTGCCGAACGAGAAGGTCATAGGTGCCGCATACCGCGTTTTTACTGATACCGAAGCCGGAAGTGGCGTTCCCCTGCGGGTCGCAGTCCACGAGAAGGACCCTCTTCCCGGCGAGCCGGAGCGCAGCGGAGAGATTGACGGCGGTGGTCGTCTTCCCGACGCCGCCTTTTTGATTTGTTACTGCTGTTATTTTTGCCATACTGACAGATTAACCTCATATTTTTTGTTTTCTGTGGAATTATATCATAAATATGTTTCACGTGAAACAGAAAAAACAAAAATCCGGATGTTTCACGTGAAACATCCGGATGCATACACTAAAATAACCGTCAGAACAGAAGATTGACGGGGCGCGGAATATTCCGCAGCTCCACTTCCCGGTGTTCTCCGCCGGCTTCCCCGTCGCAGGTCCAGGCAACAGGACGGTCGAAGGTGAACCTGGCATGGCGGGTATGTAGAACAATCAGCTTGTCGCTGTTGAAGGTGCGGGAGATTACGGCATTGAGAATGTGTGCAATCCCGTCGACAGACCCCGGATCCTTGACAAGAACCAGCTCGGAGATTCCGTCTCCCAGACTGACCATTTCCTCGGGGAGCTTGACGAGACCGGCGATAGACGTGGAATTCGACATTCCTCCGTAGAGAAAGTCGGACTCTATGACGCCGTCGTCAAATTCGACACGGGCATGAATCGGCTCGATCTTGCCCAGGGAAGCAGCGCCCTGCAGCACATAGGCAAGATGCCCCAGTGCCTTTTTCTGGTTCTGCGGTGTCGCATAGCTCACTTCCGTAAAAGCACCGAAGGCGGCAACATAGGCAAAATATCTGTCTCCAAACAGGCCGATGTCATAAGGGTGAGGCGTGCCGGAGAGAAAAGCCTGGGCGGAAAGATAGGAATTGTTCTTGGGAATTCCCAGCGTCGTCGCGACGTCGTTGGCAGTGCCCTGGGAGAAATACCCCAGAGGAGGCGGATTGTCCAGCTTCATGAGACCGGAAATCGTATCGGATAAGGTCCCGTCCCCGCCGGCGCAGACGATTACGTCGTAGTTCATGCCTTCGGTCTCGGCAAAACGCCCGGCGTCTCCGGGGCCGCCCGTGAAATATGCGGTGACGCGATACCCGGACTGGTCCAGCAGTTCCAACGCCTCGGCAAAATTGTTTTTGTATCCGGCACGGCCTGCTGCCGGATTGATAATCAGCATCAGTTTTTTCATATCATGTAAATTAAAAAAGAGACGCTTGCGCGCCTCTGTAGCCTTTAATGATTACTGAAGCTCGTTGAGCTTCTTTGCCATAGCAGCTTTCTTGTGAGCTGCATTGTTCTTGTGCAGTAAGTTCTTGCCGGCTGCTTTGTCAACAGACTTGACGGCAGCTTTATAGGCATCGGCAGCGGATTCCTTGTTACCCTCGGCAACGGCTGCGTAGAATTTCTTCAATGCGGTTTTAAGAACAGTACGATCTGCGCGGTTCTTTGCGTTGAGCTCCTTGGACTTCACGTCTCTCTTGGCTGAAGACTTAATGTTTGCCACTGAGCGCACCTCCTCCTACAAAAATTAGCTTAATGAGTATAGCAAAGTTTGTTCCGAAATGCAAGGATTTTTTGCAATTCTTTCCGTGTTTTCTCCGGAAACGATATGATGTGTACTGCATCGGAGAAAAACGCAAAATGTAGTATAAATTCTGCGGAGGAACTTTTCATTCCGGAAAAAATAATGTATAATCGCAGGAAATGAAACCGATTTTTCGAAGAATACTGGAATGCAAGGAAGCGGCCGCCCTCCCCGGGATGCGGGAAAGCGGCGGGCTTCCTGCGCTCGTTTCCGGGCTGTCTGCGGTCCACAGAGCCAATCTGGCAGCGGCAATTCAGGACGCACTGGCAGAGAACATGGTTGTTATCTGCCCGGATGACAGCACGGCAGAGAGCTTCGCGGCGGATCTCCGGTCCATGCTGGAGACGGAGCCGCTGCTTCTGGGGATGCGGGAATTTGATCTGCATCATGCGGAAGCATTTTCTCACCAGGAAGAACAGAAGCGGATTGCCGCGCTCTATACACTGGCGACAGCCCCCCCGAAGGTCTGCGTATGCTCCGTGCAGGGACTGATTCAGCGGACAGCACCGAAGGCAGAGCTGTTGAAAAGAGCCTTTACGCTGGAAGTGAACGGTACCTGCCCGCCGGAAGACGTCATGGACGCCCTGGTGCGCTGCGGATATGCGCGTGCCTACGAAATCGAAGGAAGAGGGCAGTTTGCCCGGAGAGGCGGGATCCTGGATTTCTTTTCGCCGGCGATGGACGACCCGGTGAGAATTGAGTTCTGGGGAGATGACATTGATTCCATGGCAAACTTCGAGCTGATGACGCAGCGGCGGACAGAAGAGCTGGATCACTGTCTGATTCTTCCGGCGACGGAGGAAACCGGCAAGGACTTTGCCTGTGCGCTGGATTATATTCCGGAGGACTGTATTGTCTTTCTGGATCAGGCCGGCCGCTGTTTCGACAGAGCCCGGGAATACGCCAGAAGCATCGACAAAGACATGAGTCTGACGGAAAACGAGCTCGCACACCGGCTGTGCGACTATCCCCTTTATATGGCGGATGCCTTTCTGACCGGGCACAATCCGATTCCGCCGAAAAGCCTGGTTTCTGTTCAGGCAAAGCAGCTGCCCAGCTATGCCGGCAACGCGCAGACTGCGGCGGAGGATGCCCGTTCCCTGCTGGATGCGGGATATTCCGTGACGATTCTGGCAGGAGACGAGAGAAGAAGAGCGGTTCTGCGGAATTTCCTGGAAAGCCGGGAAATCTTTTGTGATCTCCAGATCGGCTCGGTGTCTGCAGGGATGGAATACCCCTCCGTTAAAACGGCAATTCTTACCGATGCACAGCTGATCCGCCAGAGGGAGAGAGTCCGGGCGAAAAGAAAAGCAGGCAAAAACCGGCAGAGCATCACCTCCTGCAGCGACCTTTCCGTCGGAGACTACGTTGTCCATGAAAACCACGGGATCGGCCGGTTTACCGGTGTGGTCCGCATGGAAGTGGACGGTTTTGAAAAGGACTATATCAAAATCGCCTATTCCGGGTCAGACGTGCTGTATGTTCCCGCCACGCAGCTGGACATGGTGTCGAAGTATAACGGTGCCTCGGACGACGTAAAGGTGAAGCTTTCCAAACTCGGGGGTACCGACTGGCAGTCCCGGAAGACCCGGGCAAAAGGCGCAGCCAAAGAGATGGCCGGCAAGCTCATCCGACTCTACGCTTCCCGGCTGCAGACGCAGGGTTATGCTTTTTCCCCGGACAGCGAGTGGCAGAAGGAATTTGAGGAGAATTTTGCCTACACGGAAACAGATGACCAGCTCCGCTGCATAGCCGAAATCAAAAAGGACATGGAATCTTCCACTCCGATGGACCGTCTGCTCTGCGGTGACGTAGGCTTCGGAAAAACGGAAGTGGCACTTCGGGCTGTCATGAAATGTGTTCTGGACGGGAAACAGGCGGCCATTTTAGCCCCGACGACTGTCCTGGCAAGGCAGCATTATCAGACGGCGCTGCAGCGGTTTTTCGGATTCCCGGTGAACATCGCGCTGGTCAGCCGGTACAACAATGTGACGGCAAAGACGCTTTCGGAAATTGCTTCCGGAAAATGCGATCTGGTTATCGGGACGCACAGAATTCTGTCCAAAGACATAAAATTCCGAAATCTGGGATTGCTGGTCGTGGATGAGGAACAGCGGTTCGGTGTTTCCCACAAGGAGCATATCAAGGAGCTGAGCCGCGGCGTGGATGTGCTGACGCTTTCCGCCACCCCGATTCCCAGAACCATGAACATGGCAATGAGCGGAATCCGGGATATGTCGCTCATTGAAGAGCCGCCCCGGGACCGGGTTCCGGTGCAGACATTCGTAATTGAACACGACTGGAACATCGTTGCCGATGCCGTTCGAAGAGAATTGGCGCGAGGCGGGCAGGTTTATTACCTCCACAATCGGATTGAAGACATCGAACGCTGCGCCAACCGCCTGCAGAGCCTTTTGGGCGAGGTGAATATCGAAGTTGCGCACGGAAAGATGGACAGGAACGCGCTGGGAGAGATTATGGACCGGATGGCTGCCGGCGACGTTCAGGTACTGGTCTGTACCACGATTATAGAAACGGGAATCGATATTCCCAATGTGAATACATTGATAATAGAAGACGCGGACCGGCTGGGGCTGGCACAGCTGCACCAGATTCGCGGACGCGTCGGCCGTTCGACAAGAAGAGCCAATGCCTATCTCACCTTCCGGAGGGACAAGGTGCTGACGGAAGATGCAGAAAAGAGGCTGAACGCCATCCGGGACTTTGCAGAGTTCAACTCGGGTATGAAAATCGCCCTTCGGGATCTGGAAATCCGGGGAGCGGGAAATCTCCTGGGAGCAGAACAGAGCGGGCATATGAGCGACGTAGGCTACGATATGTATATGAAGCTGCTGAACGAGGCGGTTATGGAGGCAAGAGGAATCGAAATTCCGCAGAAGGCAGACTGTTCGGCCGATCTTGCGGTTTCTGCCAACATTCCGGAGCGATATGTCGCCTCCGCAGAAACCAGAATGGATATCTACCGGAAGATTGCCCTCATCCGTACGGAGGAGGAAGCGGAGGATCTGCTCGATGAGCTGATTGACCGGTTCGGAGATCCGCCTCCCGGCGTGAATGCGCTGATTCAGGTGGCACTCTTGCGGGGAGAAGCCGGAAAAGCCGATATTTCCGATATTTCCCAGAAACACGGAATGCTTCGGTTTACGGTGGAAGACTTCGATATACAGAAGGTCTCGAATCTCTATGTCCGACCGGAATACAAAGGGCGGCTGAAGGTAGAAGCCGGTTCACGGCCCTGTCTCAGCCTGAAAATCAAAAACAAAGCAAGAGTTATTGACGAGGCCAGAAAATTTGTTTATGATTGGTCCTCGGAAAACAGCATAAAACAAGAGACTTAAGGAGGAAGGATTCTGAATGAAAAAGCTGATTGCACTGATTCTGGCGATTCTGATTCTTTTCGTCGGATTTCTCGGCTACAGCCAGTTCCGGACAGCATCATCGGAGGAAGCGCTCACCCTGGAGGATTATTCCGAAAGCGCAACCGACTATGACAGAATGTTCCGGGAGCATGATCCGGAGGAAATAATACTCCGCTGCGGAGAGAGAGACTGCACCTGGAGTGAATATTTCTACTTCTATTATAAATATGCATCTCAGGTGGAAAGCATGATTCAGATGATGCCGCTCTATTACGGCACGGAAATCAGCTGGGATGATTACTATGACGAAGCCGAGGGAATCACGTTTGCCCAGGCTCCTGCCGTGCTGGCAGAGGAAGAGCTGAGAACCTTTGCTGCCATCGAAAAGCTGGCGGAAGAACAGGGAATCCGCAGGGACGGTCCTGTGGCAGACAAGGTCAATGAGATTGTGGAGGAGTACAGGCAGTCCTACCAGGTGGAAACCGAGGAGGAACTGTTTGCCCAGCTTTCCGAGCAGCATGTAGACCGGAAGGTCTTTGATCTGGTCATCGGGGACAATGTAATGGCGGAGATGCTCTTTGAAGAGCTGTATGGCGCAGAGGGAGAAAAGCTGGATGACGGCGAGGCCGTAAAGTTCCTGGAGGACAACGGCTACGTGCACGTAATGCATATCCTTCTGATGACGATGGATCCCGGAACGGGCGAGACCGCCGGGCAGGACGCCGCAGCGCAGAAGCTTGAGCTGGCGGGGAGCATTGCCGAAGAGTTGAAGGCAATAGAGGACCCGGAGGAGAAGCTCGCCAGGTTCTCCGAACTGGAACAGAAGTACAATGAAGACGGCGGATGTGAGTACTGCTTCGCAGAAGGAACCATGGTTCAGGAATTCCGGGATGCCTCGGTTGCGCTGAAGGAATATGAGGTATCCGCCCCTGTGGAAACGACATACGGATACCACGTAATCCTCCGTCTGCCTCAGGACGGCAGCATCGAAATGGCGGATTCCGGCAATACGGCGAAGTACACGCTGGCCAATGAGAAGTTCAACGAAAAGATCATGGAAGCGCTGGAGAATTTTGAAGCAAAATACGCTCCGGGATTCCAGGCACCACAAATTGCTGATTTCGCAAAATAAGAGAATCAATATCTTGTATATTTCTTGCTCCAAATCCACAAGGTTTAGGGGCAAGAAATTTTTTTGAAAATTATCAAAAAAAGATAAAAAAAAGAGTTGACAAGGGGGAGGGGGAGTGGTATATTAGCAAAGCTGTCGCGAGAGAGCGACGGAGCTGGACCTTGAAAATTGAACAATGGAAGAAAGCTTATGCAAATAAGCACCTTTTTAAAGAAG
>JAZLHH010000068.1:0-20440 GCA_045616745.1 Candidatus Limivicinus sp.
AAAATAAGGAAATCTCAAATTTGAGATTTCCTTATTTTTGTGAAAAAACAGCGTTTTATTCTTCCGAATTCTGACGCTTTTATCCTTGATTTTTCCCTCTTATTTTAGCTTTCGCATTTACAAAAAGGAGTTTGATTAGAATAAATAATATTCATGAAACCATGAATTATATTCATATAATATTCTACTTCATTTTTCAAATTTTTATATTTCTATATTTTATATTTAGTGCTTCTCCTAAAAATATTTTTTTAACAATTTTTGCAAAAAGCTGTTGACAACCCGGGAAATAAGTGTTATTTGTAAAAACGAAGTGAATAGTTTTTTTAGGGCAAAACATCCGAAAGGATGCGACGCAAAGCTATAGGGCCTTTCCTCTGGGAATGGCAGCCAGTTGCCGTGTTCGGCGATCCGAATTTTTTCGTACCTTTTTTCTCCTTTATTTCTTGCGGTGCGGAAAACAGCCTTTGCTGCCCGATTATATCGGGCAGCTTTTTTTATTCGGAGGAGTGTATGAATCTTTTGACGATGATAATATCCGGTCTCTGCGGCGGAGTTCTTTCCGCGCTGATTTTCCGGCTCTGGACGGATTCCCTGGAGAAGCGCAGGGGTCTGAAGGCGGCCGGCAGAAAGGAGAAGGGCATCTGTCTCGGAATCGTCTTTTTCCTGGGGACCGCTGTCGGAGTCTTTTCCGACGGCTGGAGCACACTTCTGATCGATGCCCTGTTTCTTGCGGCCTGCGCCACCGCTGCAGTGACGGATTTCCGATTTCGCATCATTCCGAATGAGACGGTGCTGGCCATTTTGCTTCTGAAGCTTCTGAGCGGTCTTGCGGAGTTTGCCGGGTTTCCGGTTCCGGTTCGGTTCGAAATCGGGCAGTCGCTTCTGGGACTTTCGGTCTGCTTCCTGGTGTTTACGCTGCCGGGCTTCTTCGGAAAGAATGTGGGTGCCGGGGATGTGAAGCTGGCTTCCGCTTTCGGGTTCTTTCTCGGGCTGCGGATGGCAATGATCGGAATTGTCCTGATGGGAATTGCCGTGATTGTCTACACCCTGGCGCAGAAGCGGCTGCCACTGCTTGCTGTCCTGAAGCAGACAGTCCCCATGGCCCCGTTCATTGCCGCGGGCATGTTTCTGGTACTGCTGAGTACCCCGTTTACCGTTAATCTGCCGGTTTGAAGAGTCCGGTAAATTATAAATTTTTTATTTTTCGGGAGGATGTATCATGATTAACTTCTTCAGGAGCCTTTTCAAGGATGAAAGCGGACAGGGAATGATCGAGTACGGTCTCATTATTGCGCTGATTGCAGTGGTCGTCATTGTGGCTCTGACGGCTCTGGGTCCAAAAATCCGCGACATGTTCAACGGCATCGGCGAGACACTGGATGAGGCAATTCCGGCTCCTTCTGCTCCGGTCGGCGGCGGAACCTGAGCAGCATTCAGTTCATTGGGGGAAGCGGGGTGAGATTCTCACCCCGCAGAATGAAAAAAACGAAAGAAATCGGAAGGAGCGGAAAATGATTCATAAGCTGAAAAAGAGCGAATCCGGGCAGGCAATGCTGGAGTTCGCTCTTTGTCTTCCGCTGCTGCTGACCATCCTCTGCGGCATCATCGATTTCGGCTGGATCTATTACAACCAGATTTCTCTGAACAATGCCGCCAGAGAGGGAGCCCGCTATGCCGTGATTCATTATGATCCTTCCTGTGACTGGAAAGAACAGTCCGAGCAGAGGATGGTCAGCAATCTGGTCGGCATCCGCAGTGCCACGGCCATTGTATCCGATCCGGTGGGGCAGCAGATCACCGCGCAGGTGACGGCAAGCCCCCGGATCCTGACCGGCTTTACCTCGGTAATTCTGGGAAAGAAAAACATACAGCTGCATGCGAGCTGTACCATGAGATTGGAAAATTAGCATTCGATGCTTTTGCATAGATTCGGAGGAATCCCGAAATGAAGAAAATGAAACTGATTGCATGCTGTGCAGCAATTCTGATGGGAATCGGGATCTACCAGTTTCTGAAAGAAGCCGGAAAGCCGGCGGAGGTCCCGCGGACATCGGTTGTTGTTGCCGCCGTGGATATTCCGGAGAATACGGAGATCACGGCGGAGATGCTGACAATTCAGGCAGTGCCGACGGAATCGGTTTTTCCCTGCGTCGCAAAGGATATCGACTCGGTTGTCGGGCTGGCAACCAAATGCGATATTCTGCAGGGAGAACAGATCGTGGCGGAAAAGTGCATTCGCCTGGGTGAAATCCAGGAGGATCTGAATTCTCTGGCGTATCTCATAAAGCCGGGAATGCGCGCGGTTACGGTCAGTGTCAGCAGTCTGACCAGCAGTGAATATATGCTCAAACCGGGAAACCGGGTGGACATCGTCACCACCTATGCGAGAAAGGCGACGGACGAGGAAATCAGAGAAGCGGATCTTTCCCTTTCGGCGGAAACGGAAGACGGGAAAGAAGAGGAAGTTCCGACGGTTCTGGAATCCGCGATTCTTCTGCAGAAAGTGGAAATCCTGATGGCGGGCAATGTCATGTCCAAGAAAGTCGCCGGGGCAGAGTATGCCAGCGTTACCTTTCTCGTTTCGCCGGAGGATGCGCTTCTGATCCATCATGAAGTCATGGCAGGGAGAACCCTGCGGCTCCTGCCCAGATCTCCGCTGGATGAGGAAACGCTGGAGGACAGCAGAATAACGGAAGGGGACATACTCGGCAGTCCCGTTCTGGATATTTCGTGAGGTAAAAAATGATCAGTATCATGCTTGTCGGGAAACAGGAACCAGTTCTGAACCTGCAGCGCTTTCTGGAGTCGGATCCCGAACTGGAGGTCGTTGCGTCCGCACCCGGCGGTGAAAACGCACTGGTAAAAATTGAAAACAGCTCTCCGGATCTTCTGATCATCCATGCAGATTCTGCGGATTCTCAGGCAATCTCTCTGGCCGAACGGGTGATTCTCCGAAAGCCCCGGACCTTTGTGATTCTGGTTCCGGAAGCGGAGAGTATGGATCTGTTCCGAGCGGCGAATGAGGCAGGGTGCCACAATATCATTCCGCTGCCCGCAAATGCGGAAAAGTTCTGCCGGGAGATTCACAGAATCTACAGCGCAGAGTCGGAACGAATCGAAGCGCTGGACAGTAACCGGCGGGTCAGCTGGACTTCCAAGGTCATAACCGTGTTTGGGGCGAAAGGCGGTCTGGGTAAGTCAACGATTGCCGCCAATCTGGCCGTGAAGCTGGCCATGAAGAGCAAGAAGGTGGCCGTGGTCGATCTGGACCTCCAGTTCGGCGATATTCAGATCTGCATGGATCTGGAGCCGAAAGAGACAATTGCGGATCTGATGCAGGACATGAACACGCCGGGCATCGACGTGCTCCGCACGTATATGAATGTGCATCCCAGCGGAGCGCATGTCCTCTGTGCGCCCAAAAGTCCGGAGTATGCCGAGATGGTCTCCGGAGACAGAGTGAGTGCCATTCTGAGCGTGCTCCGCTCCTGTTACGATTACGTAATCGTGGATACTGCGGCCAACTTTTCCGATGTTACCCTGGCGGCACTGGACGCTGCCTCGATTATCCTGTTTGTGACGGGTCTGGATATCTCCATTCTGAAGAACTCCAAGCTGGCCATGAATATTCTGGAGTCTCTGGGGCAGAAGAAAAAGGTGCGGGTCATTATCAACCGTGCCGTGGAAATCAGCACCATATCCGTATCCGATGTGCAGAATATCGTGGACGCGCCGATTCTGGCCCGGATTCCCAGCGATTATCTGACGGCGGTCACTGCGCTGAATCAGGGACTGCCTTTCGTTGTCAGCCAGCCGAAGTCAAAGCTCGCCCTGGCCGTCAGCGATATTGCCGACAAAATCATCAGCGGCAATGACAGCTTCGATATCCAGAAGCTGAGCGCGAAGGAACGGCGGCAGCTGCTGCGGAAATACCGGACGAAGGAGAAGGCAGAGAAGAAACGGGCCGGGAGGAAAAGAAGATGAGCCTGATGGAACGGCTGGAACAACAGAAGAATTCCAATCGCCCTGCCAAAGCGGCTTCCTATGCCGGAAGCCCTGCCGCGTTGAACGCCCCGGCGGAGGATTCGCACACGGAGCTGATGGCCCGGGTACAGACGGAAGTCATCGACCTGATCAACCGGGATGCCGGTGCGCTGAATGAAGACAGCGAGGCGAAAAGCGAGTTTATCCGGGGCGCCATCGAGTCGGTTCTCAGTCTCCGGGGGGCGGAGATTTCCCGGGCGGAGAGAACCCG
Source organism: Candidatus Limivicinus sp. (assembly GCA_045616745.1). Lineage (GTDB taxonomy): Bacteria > Bacillota > Clostridia > Oscillospirales > Oscillospiraceae > Limivicinus. The sequence continues at coordinate 4,259 of JAZLHH010000068.1, forward strand.
GATGTCGGAGGAACTCTTCAGTGATATTGTCGGTCTCGGCCCGATTGATCCGCTGCTTCAGAATCCGGATGTCAGCGAAATCATGGTAAACGGCCCGGACCATGTTTACGTGGAAATGAAGGGGAAGCTGCATCTGACGGATGTGAAGTTCCGGGATGATGAACACGTGATGAATATCATCAACCGGATCGTATCTTCCGTAGGCAGAAGAATCGATGAATCCAGCCCCATGGTGGATGCCCGTCTGTCCGACGGCTCCCGTGTCAATGCCATTATCCCGCCCTGTGCGCTCTCCGGGCCCACGGTCACGATCCGGAAGTTTTCCAAAAACCCGCTGACCAGCGCAGATCTGGTCCGCTTCGGATCCATCTCGCCCCAGATGGTTTCCTTTCTGGAAGCCTGCGTCCGGGCCAGACTGAATATGATCGTTTCGGGAGGCACCGGCAGCGGAAAGACAACTCTGCTTGGTGTTCTCTCTGCCTATATTCCGGAAAATGAAAGAATCGTAACCATTGAAGATGCGGCGGAGCTCCAGCTGCGTCAGGAGCACGTGGTTACGCTGGAGAGCAAACCGGCGAATGTGGAAGGCAACGGGGCCGTGACGATTCGAGACCTGGTAAAGAATGCCCTCCGTATGCGCCCTGATCGGATCGTTGTCGGAGAGGTGCGTTCCGGAGAAACGCTGGATATGCTGCAGGCAATGAATACCGGGCATGACGGCTCTCTGACGACGGCCCATGCCAATTCTCCCCGGGATCTCTGCTCCCGTCTGGAAACCATGGTGCTGATGTCCGGCTTTGAAATGCCGGTGAAGGCTATCCGTGAGCAGATTTCCTCGGCATTGGACGTAGTCATCCAGCAGTCCCGGCTGCGGGACGGCTCCCGAAAAGTCGTCAGCATCTCGGAAGTCGTTGGCATGGAAGGGGACACGATTACCCTGCAGGATATCTTTGTATACAGGGCCTCCGGTTTCGGCTTTGACGGAAATCAGGGTGCCTTTGTACCGACGGGGGTTCGCCCGCATTTCCTGGAGAAAATGGCGGACAACGGCGTTGTGATCAAAGATGAATGGTTTCGGAGGGAATTCTGAAATGCAGATTCTGACTGCCGTTGCCGCAGGGCTGCTGTTCTACAGTATTATTACCTCCGTTTTTGCGAACTCGCCGAAGGAAAAGGTACGCAGCCGTTTGAAAAAGCTCACAGGCCATGTAGAGCTGGAATACGTCCATGAAGCAGTGCTTTCGGAAAAGAAGCAGCAGCGGAAAAAAGGAAAGCAGAATTCCCGCATCATCAGTCAGAGACTGGAGGACTATCTGGCCGCATCCGGCGTGAACTTCAGCGCCAGGGAGTGCCTGATGCTCTGGGGCGGACTGACATTTGGCCCCGCGGTCTTTGGCGGTCTTCTGAATCTGCAGCTGCTGCCGATTCTGGCGCTGACGGTCATCGGCTTTGCCATTCCGCCGTTTCTGGTCAAAAAGTCCCGGAATGCCAGACAGCAGCTGTTTAACAAGCAGCTGGGAGAAGCACTGACGATCATGAGCAACTGCATGCGCTCCGGCTATTCTTTCCAGCAGTCCATGGCCAGCATTGCCAAGGAAATGCAGCCTCCGATTTCCGTGGAATTCGGAAGAGTCGTCCGGGAAATCAATTACGGCACGCCCCTGGAGCAGGCGCTGAACAATCTGGTGTCCCGGAATGACAACAAGGATCTGGACCTGCTGGTTTCCGCCGTCCTGACTTCGGCCCAGGTCGGTGCGAATCTTTCGGAAATTCTCGATACCATTGCGGAAACCGTGACCGACAGAATCACCATCCGGGAGGAAGTCCGGGTCGCTTCATCCCAGGGCCGGCTTTCCGGATTCATCATCGGGTTGCTGCCGGTCGTTGTGATTCTCTTCCTGATGCTGGTCAGCCCGGATTACTTCAGCGGCTTTATGGACCATCCCGCAGGGAAAATCATGATCGGCATTTCAGCGGTGATGGAGGTTCTGGGCTTTCTGATTATCAACAAAATCGTCAATATCCGATATTGACCGGGGGAGGACTATGGCATTACTGATTACGGCCGCAGGCGGCACCTTTCTGTACTGCATGCTGATTCTGCTGTTCGGAGAATCGGCGGAAAAGAAGTACCGGCTGAAAACCCGGATCCGCCGGCTGAATGCGGAACCGGAAAAGATTCTGAGCCGGCATGTTCCGGAATTTGATAAATCCTTTACCGAGAGACTGGTGAAGCCGCTGGCAGGGAAGCTGACGGAGATTCTCTCCTCCCTTTTCCCGTTCCGGACGAAGGAGAATCCTGCAGCGGAGAAGCAGAAGCGGATGCTGCAGCAGGCAGGCTGGACGATTTCCTCAGAGGAGTACACGGCTATCCAGCTGATCGTGATGGCAGCAGCCGGACTGCTGGGTCTGCTTTTCGGGCTCATTTCCGGAAAGAAGCCCGGTGCCTTGCTCCTCTATGGCTTTGTCGGCGTTTTCGGCGCTTATACCGTGCTGCGATATGTCTGCACTGCCACGGGAAGCTCCCGGAAAAATGCAATGGAAAAGCAGCTGCCGGATGCGCTGGACCTGCTCAGCGTGAGCGTTACGGCCGGGCTCGGCTTTGAAAGGGCCCTGTTGCATCTGGTGGAAACCATGGAAGGGCCGCTGATCGACGAGTTCGCCGTTACCTGCCGGGAGATGTCTCTGGGCCGGCCGCGAAAGGAAGCACTGGCGCTGCTGGCGGAACGCTGCGGAATAGAGGATCTGACAACGGTGACCGGTTCGCTGATTCAGGCCGGGCAGCTGGGGATCCCCATCAGCAATGTGCTCCAGTCCCAGTCGGCAGCCATTCGGAGAACCCGCAGAAACAAGGTCAAGGAAAAAGCGGCAAAGGTCTCCACGAAGATGCTGCTGCCCATGATCGGGCTGATTTTTCCGGTACTGCTGATCGTCCTTCTGGGACCGTCTGTGATTACGATTATCGAGGAGTTTGCATGAAAACCTGTACTGTCTCTTATGAAGAGCATCTGCTGGCCTGTGCGGTCCGGACTGCAGATACATTCGGCAGCCGTTTCCTGGGTCTGATGGGCAGAAAGTCTCTGGAAAGCGGGGAAGGACTGCTGCTGCGGAACTGCCCGCAGGTGCACTGCTGTTTCATGCGCTTTCCCATCGATGTTGTGTATCTGGATGCAGAAGACGCTGTTCTGGAGACGGAGACAATTGCGCCCTGGCATTTCGGGAAGCGGGTGAAGCATGCGGCCCACGTTCTGGAGCTGGAAGCGGGAAAGGCAGCCGGTATTCCCCCGGGGGAAAAACTGCAGATCTGCGAAATATGAGGACCCGTACTTTAAACAGAATCCGCAGTCTGTACCGGTCGGAGTTTGGTGCTGTGGCCGTGGTGGTGGCGCTCTGTCTGACCGTTCTCATGGGCTGCACGGCCTTCGCCGTGGATTACGGCATGCTGGCCGTGGGGAAGCAGAAGCTTCAGAATGCGGCGGATGCGGCGGCGCTGGCCGGCGCTGCCGATCTGGCGGCAGGGAAGTCTTCGCAGCCGGTGGCGCAGTCCATCCGGGAATACTGTGAAGCGAATGCCTGCCATCCGGATTCCGAAGACTTTGAAATGACATATGAGATTCGGGGGAATGCTTTGACCGTTACGCTGACGCGGCGGATCCGGATGGGCTTTTCCGCCGTCATTACCGGGCAGTATACAAGAACCGTGCAGGCCTCGGCGACTGCGGAGGCCGTTACGATTTTCGGCAGCTGTCCCTATGCCATGTTTGCCGGCCGGAAGATTGAAGATGACGGTTCCGGTATAACCATTTCCGGCAACAATATACAGATCAACGGAAATATCCATTCCAATTCCGATATTTCCATGCCCAATGCGGTGCTGGCTCCCGGGGCTGTGGCAACGGCCGTGCGGCATGTGCGGCCCTCTTCGGCCGGCTGGACGGGCAACAGCATCGCTGTGGATATGCCCAGCTTTTCCAGCTTTGAAAAGGGACTGAACCAAAAGAGCGATGTTGTGGAGTATGCGGGAAATGTGGTAAAGAAGTCTAAAGACGGTTTTGCCGCGCTTCTCTCGGAGGCGGAGGAAAAATACGTTTCCGCCACCGGGACCCGGGACTATCTTACGGAGGGCCTGACGATTCATATCTCCGGGAATCTGACCTTTAACGGAAATGATTCCACGATTTACTCTGCGAATTATCCCATCACCCTGGTGGTGGACGGGGATATTACCCTGAACGGGACCTCTCTGGACTCCACGGAGGAGTTCCCGGCCTGCATCATGTCCCGGTCCGGGAATATTACGGTCAACGGGGGAGGGGCCACCTACACGGGAATCCTCTATGCCCCGAAAGGCCGGATTACTGTCAACGGGAACGATGCCGCCTTCGTCGGCAGAATTGTGGCCCAGGATATTTGCAAGTCCGGCGGAAAGATCACGGTCACGTATTATGAAGACAGCGACCGCTTTCTCCCGGTAACCAAGGTTCATCTCATTGCCTGACAATAAGGAAAGTATAATTATATTTTATCGGATTGATTTATTATTTATATAAGTAGCGTCGGATTCTTTGTTGATTCCCCTCAGTCGCGGATGATATACTGTTTTTAAACATGAAACGAGAGGAGAATCCTATGAATAAAACCTGGATCAGAACAGAAGAGCTCGCACTTGCCGTTGGCTGCAGGTTTCTCAATTTCCGCCTGGCAAAGCCGGTGGAGGGTATTGGCTGCCGGAAGAAAATCCCGGAGATTCTGAAGTCCTGCGGTGTAAAAAAGGTAATGGTCGTTACCGGCCGCCATGTCGGAAAGTCCATCGCCCCTCCGATTCTCGAAGACATCCGTGCCCAGGGCATCGAAGCTGTGCATTATTCCGAAGTCAGTGCCAACCCGACGACGGACACCGTCTATGCCATTCGTGACCTTTATCAGCAGGAGCATTGTGACGGATTCCTTGCCATCGGCGGCGGTTCCCCGATTGATGCTGCCAAGGGTGCAGCCTGCCTGTGTGCCAGACCGGGTTCGGATCTGAATAAGCTGGCCGGTCTTCTGAAGGTCATCAAAAAGATTCCGCCCTTCATTGCCGTTCCCACCACTTCCGGCACGGGCTCGGAAACCACCATGGCCGCGGTCATTACGGACTCCAAGACGCACCACAAATATGCCATCATGGATCCCCGCATTATTCCTCTGTACGCTGTCATGGATCCGGAGCTGACGGCAGACCTCCCCGCCAATACCACGGCAACCACGGGCATGGACGCCCTGACCCACGCTGTGGAGAGCTATATTTCCTGGGCAAACCGCCCGAACCGGTCCATTGTATTCGCGGAAGAAGCCACGGTTCTGATTTTCAAGTACCTGGAAAAGGCCTATAATAACCCCGGAGATCTGGAAGCCCGGGCAAGGATGATGGAAGCTGCCTACAAGGCCGGCTGGAGCTTCGGCAGAACCGGTGTCGGCAACGTGCATGCCATCGCGCATACTCTGGGCGGCCTCTACAATACCCCCCACGGTCTGGCCAATGCCGTCATCCTCCCCATTGTGCTGGAGGACTACGGCGAAGCGGTCTATGAACGCCTGGCCCGTCTCGCCGAGCTGACGGATGTCTGCAGGGCCGGTACGGCGGAAGAAAAGGCCAAGGCATTCATTGCGGAGATTTACGCAATGAATCAGCGGATGGGCATTCCCACCGGCTTTGACAATATCCGGGAGGAAGACATCCCCCAGATGTGCAAGTGGGCCGTCAAGGAGGCTAACCCGGTGTATCCCGTGCCCGTCATCTATGACGAGGCGCACACTGCCGAGGTCATTCGGCTGATTCGCTCCCGCGCCTGAAGAATATATTGATTAATATCGGTTTATCATATATAATAACAACTATATATATGATAAAGGAGATTCTCTATGAAGAAACTGTTTTCTGTTCTCATTGCGCTGGTTCTGGTGCTCAGCTTTGGTGTCTCTGCCTTTGCCGAGGTTACGGTTTATGATAACCAGGGGAATCCTCATTCCTACACGGAATCCACCGTCACGTATGAGGGCGATGCGCAGCGGATTACGGTTACGGACTCCCACAATCTGACGGTTACCGGTGGCCTGACAGAAAGCGGTGCAGATCATGCTGTTTATGCCCGGGACTTCCAGGGTGACGTAGAGGTAAAGGGCAGCGTATCCGAAAGCGGTAAAGGGCACGGCATCTTCGCCAGCAACAGCGGCGAAGTCGAGGTCGAGGGCAATGTATCCGAAAGCGGAGAAGGAGAAGCCGTCCATGCGGAATCGGGCAGCAAGGTCGAGGTCGAGGGCAATGTAACAGAGGCCGGGGAGGACAGTGCCGTTTATGCCGCAGACAACAGCGTAGTTGAAGTCGAAGGCAATGTCACGCAAAGCGGCAGCGGCTTTGCGGTAGCTGCCGAAAGCGGTTCCAAGGTTTATGTCGGCGGAAATGCGGATGCGGGAAACGGAGACGCAGCCGTGGTTGTCTCCGATGCCATGGTAGTTGTGGAAGGAAAAGCAATCGGTCTGGTTACTGTTCCGGATGATACTTCGAAAGTATACATCGGCGAGCTTGTCGGTGAGATCGGCGGACTTGGAGACTTTTATGACCGTGTTTACTATCTCATCGGCTTTACAGATAATGATGTGCTGAAAGAAATCGGCTATGAAGACGACGGCATAGTTGCGGAAGGCAGCATCGAGGCTGCGAAGAATAACTATTATTTCTTTACCAATACATCCGATACCGCAGTTCTTTCCGGGAAAACCGTGACACTGAAGCCGAATGACGGCAACAAGATTCTCACGGTCAGCGGTTTTGACGGCGCAGATGTAAAATACGTGGAAAACAAGGACGGCACGGTTACCTTTACGATCGGCTCTGCGTTCAAAGGCGGCATGCAGAAGCTCAAGCTGCTTGTGTCGGAACGGCACCTTTATGTGATCAGAGATGTTGTTACCGTGATTTCCATTACGATTCCCGACGATATTGACGAAGACCTGATTAAAAAGTACAACAGCATGGACCATGCGGGCCTTGTGATTGACGGCTCTCTCCTCAAGGAAGGGGACGACCACGACGTGAAGGTTCTGGTGGAAGGCGAAGAGATCCCCGAGAGCGCCTACTATGTCATCTTTAATGAAGACGGTTCTGTCTCCATCGTATTGAGCAACACCTATATGCTTTCTCTCGGTGAAGGCACCTATGACTGCGTTGCCATTATTGACGGAATTGAGATCCCCTTTACCGTAGAAGTAAAAGAGCATCATGATTATATCTGTCCATATGACGACGATGATGACGATGACGATGACGATGATGACTGATCATCAGTAAGCTGCAGAAAAGCCTCGACAAATGTCGAGGTTTTTTTCTGATCATTTTCCGTTTTCGGCATTATTGCTTTTGCACAGTTTATCATATATAATTACTTTATCTGTGTAAATTGAAAGTGTATTGCTGTTCGAGGGAATTTCTATGAATATCACTCTGCAACTCTGCGGCCTTGTGATTGCCGTGTTTCTCCTGATTCTGTACAAGAGCCATGACACTCTGGGATTGAAAGGCGAGAGGCTTTTTCTGACCATTATTTTTCTCACGATCATCTGCCTGTCGCTGGACACGCTGTCTGTCATAGGAATTCATTACCGCAATTCTCTGCCGCTGTTCCTCGTGAAGCTGATCTGCAAGTCTTACCTGATTTCCATGATCTGGGTTGGCTGGGGCAATTTCCGGTATGTGATGCTGGATCTGAGCAGCGACAGCCGCGCCATGGCACAGACGGTGCGGATTACGTTTTTTGCCACGGCTGCTGCCAGTGCCGTGGTTGCGCTGCTGCCCATCGGGATTTATGAAGAAGGGAATGAGCTATATTCCTTCGGCCCGGCAGTGGTTTCTACTTATATCTTTGTACTTCTTTATATTCTTTCCATTCTGAATGTGGCCATTTATATCAAGCGTAAGAAGAATTCCCGCCGCGGCATTGCCATGATCATGACGACGCTGCTCTGGATTCTGGCTGCCGCTCTGCAGATGTACAATAATTCCTGGCTGCTGGTGGGATTTGCCATGGCTGTCGGGATTATGATTCTGTACGTGGTTCTCGAGAATCCCGATTCCAATCTGGACCGGCAGCTGGGCTGCTTCAATTCCCACGCCATGGAAAGTTACCTGACCATGTGTCTGGATTCCGGAAAGGAATTGCAGGTGCTGGATCTGTCGTTAACGGACGTAAAATCCATGGAATCGCTGGGAGTGGATGTGACCGCAGCGGCGAGGGGCATCTCGGAAAAGCTGGAATCCGCCGCCGGGCTCAAGGTATTCAAGAATCTGAATACCGGGCTGATTGTCATATCCGAGGAAGAAACAGCCCTGGAAGATGCCAGCCGTCAGATTATGGACCAGGTATCCCGCATTCCCGGAGCCAGCAGCAATGTCTCCACGCTGATTGTGCAGCACGCAGAACAGTTCCGCACAAGGGAAGAGCTGCTGAAGTTCCTGACCTATATCCGCAGTCACAACAGCACCCGTCTCTCAGCCGTTGTCTATGTTTCGGACGGAATGATTGCTCAGTACAATCAGGACCTGGAAGTGGAAGCCGAAATCGACAGAGCACTTTCAGAAGATCGGGTGGAGGTATTTCTCCAGCCGATCTGTGATACGGAAGGAATCCCCCTTGCTGCCGAAGCGCTGGTGCGTATCCGTCAGGAGGACGGAAGGATGCTCTCACCCGGTCTGTTCATTCCGGTAGCGGAGACGACGGGGCAGGTAAAGGCATTGGGAGAACGGGTCCTGGAGAAGGTCTGTGCGTTTCTCCGGGATACGGATGCCATTGCCTCAGGCCTGCGCATGGTTGATGTGAATCTTTCTGCCGTGCAGTGTGACGACAGCTCTATGGCCGGCCGGCTCTGCCAGATTACGGAGAGCTACGGCGTATCGCCGAAGCATATCAGCTTTGAAATTACGGAAACTTCCGTGAGCCAGATGAAGGATGCGCTCATCGAGAATATGAACGTTCTGGTGTCAAAGGGCTTCTGCTTTGCATTGGATGATTTCGGTAAAGGGGAATCCAATCTGATGTACATTGTGGATATGCCCGCCGGGATTCTGAAGTTTGACCTGGACATGACCAAGGCGTATTTCTCAAATCCCAAGGCCAGCCCTGTGTTGGAGGCCATTGTCAGCATGGCGAAGCGGCTGGATCTGACCACTGTTGCAGAGGGCGTGGAGAGTCTGGAGGAAGCGGAGGGAATTTCCGCTTTGGGTATTGATTTTATTCAGGGCTATTATTACTCCCGTCCGCTGCCTATGAATGAATTTCTGGATTACCTGCATCTGCACGGCCGGTCCGTCGAGGAGCCGCAGCCGGAGCAGACGCCGGAGGAGCTGCCTGCGGAACCGGCTGCCGAAGCTGCGGATTCCGTATGGCTCAACAGCCGGAATGTTCTTCTCGTAGAGGACAACGAAATGAACAGGGAAATCGCCCAGGATATTCTGGAGGATTTCGGCTTTACTGTCGATGCCGTGGAAGACGGTACCTATGCCGTGGATAAGGTCCGGAGCTCCGCACCGGGTCAGTACGGCATCGTTCTGATGGATATCCGTATGCCGATTATGGACGGCTATGAAGCAACCCGTCGCATCCGTCAGCTGGAGCATCCGGCTCTGGCTTCTGTTCCTGTTATTGCCCTGACCTCGTCGGATACGGAAGAGGACCGGAGAGCTTCCGCCGAGGCCGGAATGAACGGGTATCTGTGCAAACCGCTGGACGGCAACAAGCTGAAAGCGCTGATTTCGGAGCTGTCTCCAAAGAACTGAACACACAGCAACACGGAGAGCAGCTGCTCTCCGTGTTTTGTCAGCTCTTCCGAAATCCTATCACCGGGGGCAGCGGCAGCGGAAACGCAAACTGTTTGCCCTGAGTCTGCCGTTATAGTATAATAATGCAAAACAGTTTTTTAGGAGTTCCCCATGAAGAAATCCCTCTGCTTTCTGCTTTCTCTGCTTCTGATTCTTGCTGTTCTTTCCGGCTGTTCCCGCAGCGGAAAGCGCATTTCTGCCACGTTCAGTGTCTCTGAGGACAGGGAATTCGGCGGTGTCAATATCGATGCCGGCGTTGAGGAATTTTCTGCCGCCTTTCCCGCCCGGTTCGGCGACAGTGTGGACGCCCGCTTCAGCAACGGTTTTGTCCTGGAGGACATCCCTTTCTATGACGGGTATTACGAAAAGGTGAATTACCCGGTTCTTTTAATCTATCCCGGGGAGTTCATCCAGTTTGCCTTCTGCGCCGGAGATTCCATGTGGGCTGCCACGGGCTGCAGGGAAGGGGACACCGTTACGATTACTGTCCGGGAACCCGGAAAGTATCTGGACAGGCAGAATGTCATGGCCTCTGTTTACGTGGATGACAGGGCCGCCTTTTCCGGGGATGAGGTCTTTGCCAATTTCCGCCCCCTGGTCGGCGGAAAGCTCCGGGAGAATTTCCTGTACCGGGGCGTCTCCCCTGTGAACAACACGCATCTGCGGGCATATACGACGAATTCTCTTCTGGAACAGCACGGTATTGCCTATGTGCTGGACCTTTCCGACTCGGAGGAGAGCTTCGCATCATACCGGGCAAAGGATGACTTCCGCTCGGATTACGCGGCGGCTCTGCACGATGCCGGAAATATGGCCCTCCTCTCTTTGAGCGCCAGCTATCGCTCGGAGGCCTACGCCCGGTCCCTGGCGGATGGCCTGCGGGATCTTTCCGCCCATCAAGGCCCCTATTACATTCACTGCACGGAAGGAAAGGACAGGACGGGATTCGTCTGCCTTCTGCTGGAAGCCCTGGCCGGTGCCTCGTTCGAGGAGCTGGAGGCGGATTACATGAAGACATATGACAACTATTACGGAATCAGCCGGGAGAGCGAGCCTGCCAAATATGAAGCGCTGAGAGAGCTTCGCTTTCTGGATTTGCTGCACTGGCTTGCGGATGTGCCGGAAGGAACGGAGCTGTCCGGCATGGACTTTTCCCGGGCTGCCGGGAACTATCTGACCGCGGCCGGAATGACGGAGAATGAGATTGCAGCTCTCCTTGCCGCTGTAACAGAATGACTCTCTCAAACGGATCGGAGGAGGAGATAATGGAGAAGTCGGTGAATTTGATCCCTGCGGATGCGGAAACGGATGCCATCCGGCTGGCCGTTTCCCGAAAGCTGTCCCCCCAAAAATATGAGCACAGCCTCCGCGTGGCAGGCTATGCTTTTCGAATCGCGGAAAAAACCCCGGTTGCCCCGGAGAAGATGTATGTCGCCGGCCTTCTGCACGACATTGCAGGGGAACTGAGCAGTGCGGAAATTCTCCGCCTGAGTGAAGGAACGGGCCGGTATATTCCGTCGGATGAGGCAAAGCATGCCCATCTGCTCCACGGAATTGCAGGCTCCTGCATTGCCGCTGAGGAATTCGGAATCCGGGACGAAGAGATTCTCTCCGCCATTGCCTACCATTCCGGCAGGGTCGGAATGCAGACGGCGGAGAAGATTCTGTTTCTGGCGGACATGATTGATCATTCCTGCATGAACGGTTATGATCCTGCGCGAATCTGGCAGCAGGAGGATCTGGATTCGGCGATTCTGGCTGCATCTGCCGATATGATTGATTTCTGCGTCCGGCTCGATCTTCCTATGGGCCCGCGAACCCGGGACAGCTTTGATTATGTGATTGAAGATCTGATTAAAAACTCCGGTTCCGGGATTCCTTCGGAGTCTGCTCCTTTTGTGGAGGCGGATGCCGGTCAACTGGAGGAGAGCGATGCCGCTAAGCGTCTCCTGGAATACATGAAGAGCAGCGTATCCGAGGAGGAAAGGGCCTGGTATGCTGCAGAATATCTGCGAAACTTCCGAAGGGAACAACCGGATGAAAGCGAATACTGACAGATTCACCATCCGCTATATTTACCCTGCCCAGGCAGTTTCGGTACTGATTGTGGTTCTCGGCTCTCTTGTGGACGGGATCATGATCAATACTTTTCTGGGAGAAACTGCCCAGGCGTCCTACGGTCTGACGCTCCCTCTGACGATCTGCAACGCAGCGCTCTGCGGTCTGATTTCCAACGGTGTTCAGGTGCTGACGGGCAGAAGCTCCGGCCGGAACGACCCGGAGGAAACGGACAGGATCTATACCACGGCGGCGGCCTTCGGGCTGCTTTTGTCCCTGTGCTTCATTCTGCCTGTGATGATTGTTCCCCGGAGGGTTGCCGTGCTGCTGGGGGCAGTCAATGACGAAATGATACAGCTGACGGCCGAGTACATTCAGGTCATCGTGCTGTCCTTCCCGCTGATTATGACGAACTCCATGTATCCTGCCCTTTTTACCCTGTCCGGGAGAAAGCATGCCGCTCCCGTTGCCGCCGTGGTTTTGTGCATCTCGGATATTGCTCTGAACTACCTGAATGTCCGGGTCGTTCACTGGGGCATGCGGGGCATGGCATTGGCGACGGTTCTTTCCTATATCCTCAGCTTTTCCTGTTTTATGATCGACAGAAATATGGCCTCGTATAGAATGTTCCGGTTCCGGATCCGGATATTTGCGCCGGCTCTCATCGGGAATCTGCTGCTGTACGGGAATATGTACTTCGTCTATAAAATCTGCACGGCGCTCATGTCCTTTGCCCTGATCAGAGCTCTGTCTGCCGCAGGCGGGGAAGAGTATCTGACGGCAAATGCCATTGCAGGCAATGTTGAGCTGGTAACGGAGGCATTCATTGCCGCATCGAATAATACAACGAATATGCTCTGCAGCTACTGGATCGGGAAAAATGAAAGGAAAGGCCTGCGAGACTTTCTCGGCCGCATGATTCGGACCTCCGTCATCATCCATGTGATCCTGACGGCCCTCTGCATTGCCGGCGCCGGCCTGATCGTGAAGGCCTTCCATGTGAAGACGGAATTCACGGCCGCTGTCACTGTGGCGGCAATCATTCTGACGTCGCTGAGTATGCCCTTCAATGCGGTGAACGGAATCTACAGAGCATACGACCTGTGTTCCGACAGAAAAAAAGAGGCATATATTCTCACCGTTCTGAATTATTTCATTATGCCCGCAGCTGCCATGCTGATTCTCGATAAGTTATGTAAACCTATATTCCTCTGGGCAGCCTTTGTGATCGGGCAGGGAATCGTCACCCTGTCCGCCACAGGAAGATTCCTCTCCTACTGCCGAGAAGGGATGGAATGAGGAATAGGAAGAACAGTCAATCATAATTCATATGCTATGTATCCACTCGCTTTGCGAGTGGGTATTTTTTTATGAACTTTTCAGAAACCGGGGTTAGATACAAATTATGGTATGTTACGTTTGGTACGATATAAGCGTGGAAGAGGATAACCTGGATATACCTCTAATAGTGATTGCCATAATGTTATTAACATAAATTGATTAACATAATATATATATATAATGGAGATTCATCATGTATACAAGAGAAGAAGCGGAGAAGATTGCCAACGATTTATTGGATGCTCCTGTAAAGAACTGCACGGAATATGAAAAGGCATATTATTTTACAGACGGGATTCCGGCCATCGGGGGATATCATGACGTTGCCGTTCTGAAGGAATCCGGAGAAGCCATCAGCTTTCTGGAGTACATTGAAAGGTTCTTGGAAGCATAAACAGGCTCTATACCGTGAAATACGACATTTGTCTCATTTAGGCGGTTTGGCGTTGAAAAAGATCTTCAGTACAACTATAATTACTATTTGTATATAATTTTTGCATAAACATACCTTTTAATGAGAGAAGGACTCGAATGCGTTATGATTGTATATAGAGCAACAAAAAGACAATTTAATCAGGATGTGAACTTGAATCTGATTTCTGATATTATCCTGAATAATTTGAGAAGTCGCAACATCTCTGGAGGACAGGTTGCGGAATACCGTTCTTGGCAGAATTCCCTTCATTTTATGCGTTCTGTGATTGATGATCCGGAGATTCCGGATGATGTTGAAGTTGCTGTTGAGTATCAGATTCCTCGCACGTCGAAGAGAGTCGATTTTATGCTCGCAGGTGCCGACAGTTCAGAAAACGATAATGTAATTGTGGTAGAGCTGAAGCAGTGGGACAAGGCGGAGAGAGTTGACGATATTATGCAGCACAGTGTCCGCGCATATACAGGCGGTGCAAATAGAATCGTCAGTCATCCGTCCTATCAGGCATATGCCTATGCCACATTTATCCGAAATTCCTCTGAGCAGGTCCAGAATGAGCATATTGGAGTTTTTCCTTGTGCATATTTGCATAACTTTGATCCGTCTCTGCGAAGTGAACTTGACAATGATATTTATAAAATCTGGTTGGAAGAAGCTCCTCTTTTTGACAGAACTGAGGTTCTGAAGCTTCGGAGCTTTATAAAAAAATTCATTACGAAGAAATCAACTTCGGGAGAACTTCTTTATAAAATCGACAATGGCAGAATCCGCCCTTCCAAAGCATTACAGGATTGTCTTGTATCCATGATTAAGGGAAATCAGGAGTTCATTCTCTTGGATGATCAGATTGTGGTTTATGATATGTGCCACAAAATCATGGATCAGTGTATGAAAGATATGAAGAAGCGGACTATAATCATTCAGGGCGGTCCTGGTACCGGGAAATCTGTTTTGGCTGTCAACTTGTTGAATCATTTTATATCCAAAGGATTGAATGCAAGCTACTGTACGAAGAACAGTGCCCCAAGGGAAGCTTATCAAAAGCTGCTTTCCAAATTAGATTTAAAAGCACAGGTAAATATCAAGCAGTTGTTCCGTTCTCCTTTCGGATTGAGCAGCCTTCCGAGAAATTTTTATGATTGTCTTATTGTGGATGAGGCACATCGTCTGGTCGCAAAAATGTATGGTGACTGGAACGGTGAAAACCAAATTAAGGAATGTATTCAATCCTCTCTTTTTACGGTGTTTCTTATTGATGAGGATCAGCAGATTACTACAAAAGACATTGGGTCTGTATCGGAAATCAAACAATGGGCTAAAACACTTGGAAGTCATGTGACAATAAATAAAGAGACTGTTCTGCATTCCCAGTTTCGTTGCAATGGCAGTGATCAGTACATTCAACTCATTAACAATATTTTGCAGAATGGAGAATATATACCTGTTGATTGGGATGAAATGAATTTCGATATTCGGGTATTTGATGATCCAAATGAATTGCGGAATGAACTGCGTGAGATTAACCATGTCAATAATAAGGCTCGTATCGTAGCCGGCTATTGCTATGACTGGAATGTAAAAAACAAACGCGGGGAGGACGATATTGTGCTGAAGAATGGTTTCAAAGCACAATGGAATTTGGAAAACGACAAGATTTGGGCAATCAACCCTAAATCATTTGAACAGATTGGATGTATTCATACCGCACAAGGTTTGGAGTTTGACTATGTTGGCGTTTTGATTGGTCGTGATCTTAGTTATGATCCGCTATCAGGCTTTATTGTTACAGACCAAGCAAAAATATCTAAGGACGATAAATCTTCTGGAATTCGTACAGCAAAGCCGGATGTTGCAGAACGATTGATTAAGAATACGTATAAGACTCTTCTTACGAGAGGTCAAAAAGGCTGCTTCATTTATTGCGAAGACGAAGCTCTTGGAAGGTATATCAATGGATGCATTACTCCTGCCCATGAATATGGTATGATGCACGAATCCGATGAAGAGCTGAAAGCCGCTCAGGAGATTAATCGGCAAGTTACAGAAAGCGATATAGGTTGATATATGCAACACTTGGAATTAGCTTACCAGGATTGTGGAGTACATATAACCATTAGCGGTAAAATGGACATAGTATACTGGGTTAGTGACATTAGGAGTTAATTATGGTTTTTAAAGATATGTCAGGTTATGAATTTGAGGATTTCATAGCTTCATTTCTTACAGAAAAGGGCTTTTCTGTAAAGCAAACCGACTATTCGAATGATGGCGGTGTCGACCTTATATGTTATTATGACAAGCCTCTTTTCAAAGGAAAATACTTAATACAATGTAAAAATTGGAAAGGATCTGTTGGACAGCCACAAGTTCGAGATTTATATGGAGTAACTATTGCTGAATGTGCAAATAAAGGAATACTTATTACTACTTCAGATTTTACAAATCAAGCGTATGCTTTTGCTAGAGGAAAGAATATTGAGTTAGTCAATGGAAAAGTCCT